>JADFXO010000356.1 GCA_015233485.1 Nitrospirota bacterium | reverse complement strand
AATGGTGAACAGAAATACATCAAGAAGAGACCACATATTAAATTTTACATTTGGTAGTTGAACATCGAAAAGACTGAGAAAGACAAGAACAAATGTAACGCCCGCACACAATGTACACGCCCATAAACCTTGTTTTGATGCTTTCTGTGCAGTTGTCGCATCTTCAATTGAAGGCCATACCCATGCAAGCCGGTTTAGAAACACCATGAAAACCTCCTTATTATGTCATCTTCTCATGCATTTGACAATATAACATTGATATCCGACATCCTTCATTCTATGTTTCACCTGATGTTTCTTCATTCTGTTTCTTCAGACCCCATCTTCAGGCGAACTCTTTCCAAAACAAAATCTTTTATCTTTATTGCGGCCATCAACGCCTCATGTGTTTCCCTTAAAGTGAATTCTGGATAATCACCCGGATAACAGGTTTCAACATAAAGATTACCAAGTAAATCTAATTCTTTATCGTATTGCTTTATATCTGGTTCAATCTCGTTAAGTAGCGTTTCCAGAGTAAGGAGGACATGAACTTTGGGGGGTCTTTTATTGAGGAAAACCAAAAATCCCTTTAAATATTTTTCAACCATTTGTTGAAAATGGAAACAGGCGGGGGCATAAACATGCCCGGCATTCAAAATATCCTTGCCGGCTAATTCATCTTCCTCGGCTTTCCTGAACCATTCCAGGTATTCGTCCGATTTATTTTCTTTGCCTGTCAAAGAGTATTTTACCTTTAGTTAGTACATCATCCAGGAAAAAGCTATGGTTTCGTTTTTTTTCTACTTGTGCCGGAGTATAAACTATTAAGGCAATCGGAAATGGCAGGGGAAATAAGGTTCTGCTAATATAGCGGGAAGTCACGCGGGTATTCTCTGTCTCTTTAATTACAAATAAATCCACATCACTATCTATATTTGGACTTCCCCAGGCATAGGAGCCAAAAAGAATAATCTTTTCCGGTAGAAATTCAACGATAATTTTATTGACGACTTCTTTAAGTTTTCGCTCAAATTCACGTTTAAAGACATTACTCCCTTTCACTGGCTGCACTGAAACGCTATCTGATTCCATGAAAATATTATATCACACTACCAATGACAATGTAATATCAAAACTGCGGATATACAGACATTTAGACAGTATCCTTCATTATGTTTGAATTCGCGTGGACAAGGCGCTTCCGGAATCTTCTTCCTTCTCTGCCTTTTTAAGAGTTAGTTATCGTGGAGTTGTTATTCGCCGGTGAGCTGAATTTTAATGTATGAGTTTTCATGGAGCTCTTTGAGCAGGGCCTTCAGGTTTTTATTTACCTGTTCCTCGGTAAGGTATTTCTCTATTTCGTCTTTTACATCCATGATTTGCCTGCCCTCGAAACCAGCCCTGTTGGCGTTGTAATAGCTTTCTATATCTTCGTTTTTTATCAATACATACGATCTGATTTTCAGATTGATGAACTCTTTAATGGTATCGTCGTCACTGACGCCTGTTATATGTGCCTCTTTGGCGGCCCTGATTAGAAGCTTACGGTTTATCATGCCCTCTATAACCTCTTGTTTTGTAATGCCGGGAGTTTGTTTTTTGGCCACATCAAAGCTTTCTTCAAATTCACTAAGGGGTATTGCAACGTTGTCTATAAAAGCCGTAACTCGGTTTAAAAGCACGAAGTTAACTTCTTTGCCAGCCGCCTCCACTGTATAAGGCGCGAAGATAAATACGGTAAGCGTTGCAAAAGCCGCGATAACCACCATAAAAGCCGCCGTTATAGTCTTTATCATTGGAAATGATTCCATCTTAAAAAGCCTGTCCTATGCTGAAGTAAAATCGTCCGGCCCTCTCATCTGCGGCACGGGTGAGCAAATGCCCGTAGTCTAACCTGAGCGGGCCTACGGGGGTCATATATCTTACGCCAAGTCCGGTAGTGTATCTCAAGTCATCCGGACTGTATCTATTCAGGTCGTTCCAGACATTGCCTGCGTCTATGAACGGTACGATACTGAAATTGTCGATAACGTTTGCCCTTAATTCCAGGTTACCCATGAGGAAGGCGTTTCCTCCGGTGGGGTCGCCGTTGACCCCTTTAGGGCCGAGATCGTCTTGCCCATACCCCCTGACGGTTGTGCTGCCTCCGAGGAAAAAACGCTCAACTATGGGCAAATCGACCGTCTGATTCCAACCCTGGGCTATGCCGGTCCTGAATGAGGCGGCAAGTACAAGATTTTCGGAAAGTCCCCTGTAATATTTCACATAGCCGGAGAGTTTTAAGAAATCCGTCTGGGACAGAAGCAATGCCGTGGCCATCTTCACGGATATTCCGGCGATAATGCCGGCTGTAGGGTTGGTAAGGCTGTTTCTGCCGTCGTATATGAGAGATGGCACTATGGCACTTATTACCAATGTGCCGGTGTCGTCTCTGGATAGTGATATATCAGGTCTTACATCCCAGGTGTTGTCAAGAGAAAATTCGTAGTATATCTGGCCTTTCAGCTTGTCGGTGAAGTTACGTTCGACACCTACGGAGGCTGTGTATTTCTCCACCCTGTAACGTAACTTTCTGGTATCGATGTCTATCTCCTTGCGCTCCTCGTAACCGATGGTTGCCCTGAAGGGAAGGTTTTGGGTTATAAACCAAGGCTCGTAGTATTGAAGTGTATACTTCTGGCCGAGTGCGCTGAACTTAGATCGAAAATATAGCTGTCTGTTCATACCCATAAGGTTTGCCAGACTGGCACCGAGGCTTCCACGCAGGCCTTCGTACTCGCCGTAACCGGCTCCAAAATCCACAATTTTCGGGTCCACCTCGCTTACGGAAAATACCACGTCTTTTACGTGGCCGGCTCTCTCCGTAAAGGACACGCTCACGTCCTTGAAAAGCTCTGTCTTATAAAGTTCTCTTACCTCTTCGTAAACGGCTGAAGGGTTGAAAGGGGCTCCCCGTTTATGAGTGAATATTCTCCTGAAAACCTCCCATTTAGTTTTCGTGTTACCCGTTACGATTGTGTCTCCAAAAACGTACATCTGCCCTTCTTCCACTATGAAAGTAATGTCTACGGTGTTTTGATGAACCTTTTTTTCGATGACAGCACTTATGTCGTTAAATCCATTTCGTGAGTAAAAGTTTATAACCCGCTGTCTGGCGTCGAATAGTTCGGATTCGTTCAGGGGAGTTCCGGCTTTCAGGCCTATAATCGATTTCAACTCTTTTTTCGATGAGGTGCTTGCAGAGCCTTCAATTGCTATACTACCTATCGTCAATCTTTCACCCTCTGATATCGATATCCGCAGATGGGCCGTTTTTTCCACGTCGTCGGTTTTGTTTGCAATAAAAAGAACTTTAGCGTTTGGAAAACCTATGTTGCGGTAGTATTCCTCTAAGCCGTCTTTGGTGTCCTCAATTGTATCCGGGTCAAAGGGTTCACCCTTTTGTAATGGCAGAAAATCCATAATTGGTTTTTTATCGACTGAAACGCCTTCAAGGGAGATTTCAGATACTTTATACCTGAGTCCCTCCTGTATGGTAAACGTTATTTTTGATAGTTCGCCGGTTTCAATTTTATCGTAGCCAACGGAAACGAATGCATAGCCTTTCTTATGGTACATGGCGACTATCTGCATCAGCGCCTCTTCGATTGTGCCTGTGGTAATGTTTCCGTACTCGAAAAAGGGCATCTCACCGGCAAGTTCCTTTTGGGAAAATTTCTCGTTACCCTCAAACAGTACTTCCAACTTTTTACCCCTAACCATACTTATGTCCAGGGTACCGGTATCTTCGCAGTAAGTAAATGGACCCACCTGAGGATTGAAGTAGCCCTCCTTTTTTAAGGCCTTGACGGCACCGGTAATTATAGCCTCCACTTTCTCTTTGTCGTATATAGAGCCTGAGGATATATCTATAAGTTCGGTATCCGTGTTATTTTTTCCATTTACGGTTATTTTTTTTATAACGAGGGGCGGCCCTTCGACGACTTTCAGTTCTACGTTTACCCTGTATGGATTTTTCGTATCGACGGCTCTGGCCGTCACTGCTGCTTTGGTGAAACCTTTTCCGGCAAGATACTTCTTCATGGCATTTATGGATTTATTCAACGACTCAATGCTATATACCATGCCGGTTTTAAGCTCAAATTCTTCGCGAAGCTTTTTCCCGCTGAAGTGTTCGGTACCGGAGGCTTTAACGGAGTCTACGAAGGTTCTTTCGACAACCTCTATCGAAACGTTCCCGCCATCCGTGTAAACGCGTATGTCGTTAAAAATACCTTTGGTAAAAGCGCTTTTTATGCTTTCCGCTATTGCTTTTGAGTCAAGGTGCCCGCCTGTTTTAAGACCGAACATGTAGAGAAATTCCTTTTCCG
>JADFXO010000355.1 GCA_015233485.1 Nitrospirota bacterium | reverse complement strand
TACTGCAGTCCGAGAGATGTAGCTATAGCAAAACTGTTGAGCAAGCTCTTCATGGTTGCGCCTTCCTTCGACATGTTGATAGAGATCTCACCGAGAGTTCCATCGCTATATTGCGCTGTCCTCAAGAAAACAGGTTGGCCGTTTATCTTACCCTTTACAGAGAAACCTCCACGTTTTGCAGGCATCTTCTTCGTTTCGATTATCCTCGATAGTTCAGTCCTAAGCTTTGTATCCTTGCTTGTCTTCATCCTCTTCTGAAGTTCCTCGAGCAGTTCGTCAATTCCGAGACTTGCCACGTCGACTGGCTTAACTTCTTCCTTATTGTGCTCCTTTGAGTCCTTCTTGTCGGACTTGTTGCTCAATGGCTGGCTGAGCTTGGAACCGTCCCTGTATAGGGCGCAAGCTTTAACTCCCAACTGCCAGCTGAGGAAGTAACACTCCTTGATCTCGTCTATTGTAGCCTCGTTCGGAAGGTTGATCGTCTTTGAGATCGCGCCGCTAATGAAAGGCTGTACTGCGGACATCATCTTTATATGACCCTTTGCGTGTATGAAACGCTCGCCTTCCTTTCCGCATTTGTTTGCACAATCGAATACTGACAGGTGTTTGTTCTTAAGATGTGGAGCACCTTCTACCGTCATTGTACCGCAAGCGTACTTGTTTGCAGCGTCTATTTCATCCTGAGTGAAACCGAGCTCGTGCAAAAGACTGAACTCATGGCTCTCGTACTGTTCGGACTTAAAACCAAGTCTTTGCATACATTCGTCGCCTAAACCAAATCTGTTGAAAACGAAAGCAATATCGAATGCGCTCTCGACAGCTGTGTCCAATTTCTTTATATCCTCTGTTGTGAAACCCTTCTCTATTAAGGTTTTATGGTTTATGTGTGGTGCCCCGTCAAAAGTGCCGTGGCCCTTTGCGTACTTAACTATATCGTCAGATTGACTTGCAGTATAACCGAGCTTCTTGAGTGCTGCAGGAATAGACTGATTGATGATCTTGAAATATCCACCACCAGAAAGCTTCTTGAACTTTACAAGTGCAAAATCAGGTTCAACTCCAGTTGTATCGCAGTCCATAACAAGACCGATCGTACCGGTGGGCGCAATTACAGTAGTTTGTGCATTCCTGTAGCCATACTTATTGCCAAGCTCTACCGCTTCATCCCAAGCATCCTGAGCTGCGTTAAGTAAATATTCTGGACAATACTTAGGGTTTATGCACGGTGGTTTGATCTCGAGACCTTCGAATGACTTAGGATCATTGTACGCTGCGTTCCTGTGGTTCCTCATGACTCTCATCATGTTTTCCTTGTTATCTTCGAACTTGGAAAACGAACCGAGCGCACTTGCCATTTCTGCAGAAGTCTTATAAGATGTACCAGTCATTATTGCGCTTATTGCTGCACCTATAGCCCTACCCTCTTCACTGTCGTAAGCTATACCGTTAACCATGAGCATCGAGCCGAGGTTAGCGAACCCAAGACCGAGCGTCCTGTAATCGTAACTGAGCTGTGCAACTTCCGGAGAAGGAAATTGTGCCATGAGAACAGATATTTCAAGAACTACAGTCCAAAGCCTAACCATATATTCAAAACCTTGAACGTCGAACTGACTGGTTTCTTCATCGAAGAACCTCCTTAAGTTTAAAGAAGCAAGATTACAAGCCGTATTATCGAGGAACATGTATTCACTACAGTTATGTATGATTATGCCGTTCGCAACAAAATGATTCGTATCGTTCTCGGTTAAATCAAAAACGTCTTCGTTGCCCAAAAATGTTATAGATTTGATCGTATCATTTAAACTTTCCGAATAAGAAGAGTACTGCTCGTTCATAGAACGCAGTTGGATATTTTTTATGCTACCATTTATAAATCCTATTTCCTGCTCGAACAAAAATCTCGAATTACACGAAATATACAATGAATGTGATTGTTGTAGTTCACATTCCTTCTTGCCACCTTTACCATCCGGTAACAATCCAGTCAAATTATCCCCCCTCCTGTCTTCATATATTTTTCCTTTTATGCCGAATGACAAAAGCATTAGTTGTACTTGCTGTAATAATTCCAAAGACGTACTATCGAGATGTACATAATATCCTTTACCTTCTTGGTTCGCAACACTACCATCGGCAGAAAATAACCCTGCCAATATGGATTTTTGTGATTGCTTATCCAAAAGGAATACTGAATCTTTGAATTTTTTATTTTCCGATCCTTTATCGAGAACCGCATAACCGTCAAGATCCGATATTACTTCTTTAACCGATGTAGTTATTCTCAAAGTGGTTCCAGCATCTATTATAGCATTACTCCTACTTTTTCTGCCATCTTCAGTTTCTATATCACTCTTCAATACACACAAGTTATCATTAAGTGATTTTATTACATCATACTCACTCTTACCCATATTTATCGACATGGTTCTCTGTTCGTCTTCATAAATACAACCATCCCCTACAGCTGCACCGATTAGTTCCGCGAGTTGATTACTTATTTTTTTGTTGCCAAACCTCGTTTTTCCGAGGATTACTTTATCGATACCCGTCTTTAAATCTTTTACTTTAACGTCGCCTTTTAGGGTAGATATTAAGTGATCGGCCGTAGCTTTAATCGTAAATCCATGCTTCGTCTTAATTAAGAAGACTTCTTTGTTACCGGTTTTGAATACCTTGTTAACCAATGATAAACCACCAACTCCGTTTACTACATTCAAACACTTGTCGACAAGATTTTTAATTCTTTCTTGGCCATTTTCGGTAGCAACGAATGTATCGCCTGTAACGCATGGGTTAGATGCACGTATGCGGCCTCCCTCTGGGCAAGTATGCCACTCGTTTATAGTTGTATCGTATTGTGTTCCAGGATCTGCACATCTCCACGCTGAATATGCTATCTTATCCCAAAGTTCCTTTGAAGATATTGTGTTCATCACCTTACCATCTCTTCTTCCGGTCATCTCCCAATTTTCACCGGCAACAAGCTTTTCAAAGAAAGAATTCGGTATACGCAGAGAGTTGTTAGAGTTCTGACCAGATACAGTCTTGTAAGCTTCGCCCTCATAATCTGAGGGATAACCTGCTGCTATTAATGCAGCTACTTTTTTCTCTTCCTCTACTTTCCAATCTATGAACTTTATTACTTCTGGGTGATCCAGGTCGAGACAAACCATTTTAGCTGCGCGCCTCGTTGTACCTCCACTCTTTATGGCTCCTGCTGCCCTATCTCCTATCTTTAAGAAGCTCATCAAGCCGCTCGACGTTCCTCCTCCTCCGAGTTTTTCCCCTTCTGCCCTTATATTAGAATAGTTGGTTCCTACGCCTGAGCCATACTTAAATATACGAGCTTCACGTACCCAAAGATCCATGATACCGCCTTCGTTTACAAGATCGTCATCTATGCTCAATATGAAACAGTTATGTACAACAACACCGTTTGCGCAAAATTTTTCTGATTCCGTTTGAATATCAAAAACATCTTCTTCACCAATATAGTCTATTGATTCCACTGTCTCTTCCGAAAAGATATTCTTGTTCTTTCCAACATTTATAGAATTTAATTTAATTAATTTTTCTATTTTATCATTAGATATAAAACCTATTTTGTTTTCAAACTTTAATCTTTCTGATAAGTAAGATATACGTACATAATAAGATTGTTTTCTATTTTCTCTATTGTCGGATCCAAGATTAACACAAGAATAAATACCCATAGAAAGCAATAATATTTGTACATCATGCGCAAGAGTTTCGGAAACAGTTGTTAAAGTTATATCTCCACCATTTTTATATAATCTAACACATCCATCAGCTTGAAACAAACTTCTTAAAAAGTAACATTTTTCTACAGCCGTAGATTTAAATATAACATCTGGGACACGAAGTGCGTGCGAATTGTTAAACAGTTCTTATTCATTCACAAAATCATCTACTTCTTTAAAATCATGCTTAACTATCCTATAATTTTCGCTTATATTTTTTTTAGTTACAACAGTATGCGATTTGTACAAGTTATCAAATAACCCTGTTACATGTTTAAACTCGTCATTGTTTATTGTAACCACCCCGAGTTGTGTTTGTTCATGATTATTTTTTAATGGATATTTACCATAATAACCATCACCAATAACCCAACCGGAAAGTTGTGCAAAGAATTTTTTTTGTTCGTCACAAGAAAAATATTCTTCGTGATCTTGTTTTGGTGAATATTGTAAAATTTTATTGCCAATGATGTTTTTCAATTCTTCCCAATAATATTTATTTGGGTCTTTAGTTCTACTTGTTGATGTTTTTATCAAGTGATCGTCAGTGAATTCTATAAAATTACCGTTTTTTAATGTAGCGCGATATATCTTGCGTATGCCAT
>JADFXO010000354.1 GCA_015233485.1 Nitrospirota bacterium | reverse complement strand
TTGGTTTACGGGCTTTTTCCACTTCCCGTTTTTTTGGTTTTCAGATAGGCAAAAATGGGAAGTTAAAAATAGCTATAAAGCCTTATAAATCAAGAATATATAACAAAACATAGGACAGATTTCCACTTTAACGCGTGAACGTTAGTACCTGGGCCCCATTGACAATGTTTGATAATGTTTAGTAATGTATAAGCAGGATAACGTACTAATGAACTTAAAGGATTATCTGACCATAAGAGAAGCGGCAGTAACTCTCGGCGTGTCGCGCTCAACACTACGGAATTGGGACAAGACGGGCAAGCTTAAACCCTATCGTCATCCCGTAAACGGCTATCGTCTTTACAACCGTCGGGAATTAGAAGTCCTTTTGCAGGAAGTACAGACAATACGATGACCCCATCAATGGACATTACGAAGCAACTTGCTCTCGACTACACCACTAAAGCTTTTATTCATGGTCGTGTGATTCATGCTGACTGTTTCGAGTGGTTGTCGCGCATCCCCGAAAATTCACTTCATGCCGTTGTCACTGACCCACCTTATGGGGTGCGAGAGTATGACGATCACGAGTTAGAGAAGCGCGCAAAGGGGAAGGGCGGTATCTGGCGTTTGCCTCCGGCCTTTGACGGCTCGGTGCGTGCCCCGCTGCCTCGTTTTACTGCTCTTGACGTTAAAGACCGCAAGCGGCTTACTCTCTTCTTTGCCGAGTGGGCGAGCCTGACCGTCCGCACTCTCAAGCCTGGCGGGCATGTCGTAATCGCCACAAACGCCTTTATTGCAGCACTGCTTTATGAAGCTCTCGTAAAAGGCGGCTTAGAGTTTCGAGGTCAGTTGATACGACAAGTCCGCACACTACGCGGTGGTGATCGCCCTAAGAATGCAGAAGATGAGTTCCCTGACGTGTCCTCGTTACCGCGTGGTTGCTATGAACCATGGGGATTATTCCGCAAGCCACTACCACTGAAAATGACAGTCAGTGAGTGCCTACGCCAATTTCATACGGGTGGCCTGCGCCGTCTGCCGGATGGCAACCCTTTCGAGGATATGATTTCAAGTGAACGCACGCCGCGATTAGAGCGAGACATAGCGAACCATCCTAGCCTAAAGCCACAATCCTTTATGCGACAAGTCGTCTATGCTGCTTTGCCCCTTGGAAAAGGCGTCATTGCTGACACATTCATGGGTTCCGGCTCCACGATTGCAGCAGCAGAGGCAATGGGGCTACACGCTATCGGCGTGGAAAGATGTTTGGACTACTTCAACATAGCAACTATGGCGATTCCTAAATTAACCGTAATCGACAAGAAACCGGCGAGTCGGCGAGTCAAAGAAGTGCCAAAGATGGCACAACTATTCTGAAAGCGGAGAGATGTCAACGTTCTCGCCTCGATAAATCCAATTTGAAACCATCTTGTCAAAGCCGCTGCGGGTAACGCTTGCAGTAATTGTACGACGGCTTGTCTCGGAGCGACCGGAGAAGTTCCAATCATCTTTGACCAATTGTGCGCCATACACAGCAACAAAACGGAAGGGGCGTGGTGGGATGTTGGTTAACGCGTCGCGGGATGTGTTCGAGTCAAAGACAAAAACCATTAGCCAACATTCTTCAGCGTTGTGGCCTTGCCAGCCGCTTCGGTATCGTGAACCTTTGACTTCGATTCCGTATTTGCCATGCTGAAGGGCATCGTTCGGGTACATACCTGCGGGAAGTAAATCAGGATGCCCATTGTGATAGCTGTTCTTGACCACAGTAGGGCAGTATTTAGGTATTGCCACGTTCATAAACTCGCCCACCATGCTACTGAAATTAGCTGGCATGAGGAAAGATTCAAGGCGCGGAATTTGTTTTGAGTGTAGGGCAGTGTTCACAAAACCGAGGAAGTCTATGAACTCCTGCATTGCTGCGCGGATATGCTCGATCTTCAACCCAAACGGAATTTGTGTGTTTGGGTTGAAGCCTTCAGGACTCAACGGTACAGGCTGGCAGGCTTTGCCCTCTTTCTTACTGATCTTGGGAGTAGTCATGTATGCATTCTTTATTTAAATACCGAGTTTGTGAATCGTTTGTGTTGTTTCATGGTATCAGTTATAGCCTAATTTTTTCAAATTGTCGAGATTTTAAGTATCGATGGCGGTAAGTAGATAAAGGAATAGTAACATCTAAAGTTATCGATGGCGTTCGGGTTAACGTCAAAGATAACCTTCCTCAATGGGTGTTCAAGTTTTACCCTTGTCGCTCACCAGAAGAGGCCATAAACGTACGAACGAACCAAAAGGCGACCCAAATACCCTGGGCGCTTGTAGACGAAATAGAGACGGCCAGAGGTAAGACCCCTGACCGCCTCTGCAAATGGAAAGCATACACTCAAGGTATTATACCGAACCAGGGCGCTACTCGCAACCAGGTGATACGGTAACGGCCACTATGTCCAGGACGTTTGCTCCAATTTTGGGTAAGATTGCATGTTTAGGGGAAATCTGTCATAGGATTTAGCTTAGTTGCTTGATTCATAGCTATGCGGTTTAAAAGTATTTTGCTTCTTTTTTTCAAAAAAGAAGTCTGCCAGAAGGGCATATCTCTTGCCTTTATCCCTTCCTATGAGGCGCTTATGCTTCTTTCTTTTGTTACTTTGCTTTCTTGGCGAAAGAAAGAAAAGTAAATCTATTTAACTTCCTTATTGTTTTTACCTCGAGCAGGGCGCATACCCTTACCATTTTAAACAGAAAGACTTCATGGTCTATAGGGAAGCAATCTACAGAGAAAGGCTACTCATCAATAGTATAGTAGTAACGTGTGTCGTCGTAGTGAGGGGGACGAACGGAGACGACACACGGGACGGCTCCCAGCCGTCTGTTTTAGTCTGCGATAGCTGGCCCTTCTGATAACTTGATATAATATGTATATAACTGAAACAAGATATTAGTAAGTATGCACTGTTATAGGTAGAAATACACTTATAACGTTACATGTAAATTAAAAATTAATAATAGCCGCTACAAAGCAAAGAAACAATCTTTTGAAGACTTGATAGTAATACCAAAAGGTATGAGAAGTTGTATAATGCACTTGACAAAGTGATAATGCACATGGTTAAATGTACAAAAAAACGTGAAGAGAGGTAAAAACTATGAAAAAAAGAATAACTTTAACAATAGATGAAGAGGTTTACGAAAAATTACAGGATATGCCTAAGAGGGTGTCGATTTCTGAGGTAGTAAATTATTTGATAGACGCTTTTATAGAAGAAGTAAAAAGAGGCCATTCTATGAATCAAGGGGAATTGAAAGAATGGATAGAAGGAACTAAAGAAGGAAGGGACTTTAAAATTAGGTTTATAGAACAGTATAGTCCTGTTCTACAGAGGGTAACTGAAAAAATAGAAGACATTAAGGAAATATTAGGAATGAAATCCAAGCCTGATGAAAAGAAGTAATCCACGAAGGGATATGTATTTTTATGGCTGTCTTCCATAAGAAGTTCAAGAATAAGCAGACGGGTGAAGAAGCTCGTATACCTGCTGGCCGTTATGGAAATTTTCATATGGCTATTAGAAAACTTGAGAATTATATTGAATTTAATATGACGACACCTTTTGTCGTCCACCTTGTCCTGACGGTGGCAGAAAACGTATCAGAAGTTCATTATGACAATGTTCACAGGGTTATGAGCTTCATTAGACAACGTCTTAAACGTGTAGGTTCAGATTTTAAGTATGTGTGTGTTCCAGAGTTACAGGGGCGTGGATCAATCCATTATCATGCTGTGTGTGTCTATTCAAAACCGTGGGTTTTCCCAGGTACGGAGGATATACAAAAATCATGGGGGCTTGGGTTTGTTAAAGTTACTAATCCAAAGCTTACTTCAAGAAGGTTTAAAATAAAAGCAAGTAAGATTATATCATACATAGGTAAGTACATCGGAAAAGGGTATGAATGGGAAGCACTTGATGCAAAAAAATCGTTTACGGCAAGCCAGATACCACAAATTTATAAACTCCCTTATAAGCGGTTGAAAGCAGTTATGGAGAAGTTCGGGAAAGCAAGGGCGAAAAAGTTTACGTGCACGTTTACAAAAGTATTTGAAAAAATTGAAATGGCACCATTACGAGGGAAGGTATGTGTAATGGATTTTGTCAGTGCTTGGGAATTTATTGGTAACGAAGAAGAGCCTTTTTAAGCCGATGGATTTCAAAATATTATAGTAGCTTGTTGGCCATTTAATATATCGTGGGTTACTGTGTGGATGTATAGCTTTCTTGTTCTTATCCGTTCTTTTTTACCCAAAAAACGCAAACTGTCCATTGTAGTATTTTATATAACTACTTTTAAAGACTTTTCCGTGCCCGCAAACCCGCATGAAAAGCCAATCCGTG
>JADFXO010000353.1 GCA_015233485.1 Nitrospirota bacterium | reverse complement strand
CTATATATTCAATACAAATCTGCGGGTAAAAGGGTATAAGTACAAGGCTTTTTCCATCCATAGTCTAAAAACTCCATCTGCCGTCTTTTTATCTTACCTCTACGCTCGAAACGACGACGATTACAAAAGCCTGCCGCCTCAATATATCGAAGGGAAGCTCTCGCCGGAAGTGTAACAATAGGGGTTATCTAAACGCTTACATTCAAGTGTGGAAAAAGCATGATTAGTAAAGATACATATAGTTATCTAATTGATAATACAGTATATATATTTTACTATAATTTGAAAAATAATACTTGACAAGCTGTTCTATGCATGTATAATGTGGAACTAAATTATGTCAAGTATTATTTATCATTGACAAGTCTCTTGTTTTATGGTACAATAGAATTTAAATAGATAGGAGGCAGAGTCACAATAGCAAATATGATAACGCTGATGTTGTTAGGAGAGAAACGAGATTGAATCACGGTAGAATCTATCGAAAAACAACTTAAAGGAGGTGTATATTGCTAATACTCTTAAAAACAATGGGGTAAAATGCACAAAAAGGTGGATGCCGCCACGGGCCTGCAGGACCACAATGGCGGCATAAAAAATGTACAACTATAACTTGCTTTTCATAGTTTACACCCACCCGAATTTTTTTTCAAGTATAGTCAAAAAATTGTTGCTGTAAAAGGCAAAAAGTAATGCGCTTGCTCTATGCGCGTGTTATGGTTGTAAGACAATGAGTCGGAAAACATACTGAGAATAAGGAGATATAATGAAAAGAGATGAAGAGAAAAATTCGAAAAAAGTAAAAAAACCTAAAGTACACAAAGATAGAGATAAGGCACAGAAGCACATTCTGAAAGGTGATCGGTTTGCCAGGGAGAAAAACTATGATAAGGCTATCGAAAGTTATAAAAAGTCTCTGGAGTACGATCCGAGATGTTCTAGTACATACCAGGGTATTGGCTTATTGTATGAGATAAAACAGAACACTGATGAAGCTATTGACAACTATATAATGGCAACTTCCATCAATCCAAATCTTGACAAAGCTCACTTTAGACTTGGATTGCTCTATTATCGGAAAAATGAATTCAAAAATGCCATTAAATATTTTTCTAAGGCTCTTAAGAAAGGATATAGCGTGTCGGAGTCGCATTTTTGGCGTGCGAAATCCTATGAGGGGATGGGGGATGGTAACAATGCTATTGCAGATTACAAGATCGCCGAGGCGCATGGCGATCGCGAAGCGAAACAGATTTTGCTTTCAAGGACCGTGGAGAATTTAGTCGCAGAAACTGAAGTAAAAAATCACACGGCCGGTGATCTGACTCCCAAAGAGTCTATAATAGCACTACCGGAATGCACAACAGGCGGCCTGGAGAATAGGGATGATGGTTACACTGAGGTTGGTGATCAGGCAACACAGCACTATTTAAATGGAGCGCACGTAAGGAATTTTAACGAAGACGCGAAAGTAAAATATATCGCCATTGATAAGCTGACTCCTCGAAAGCCTATGATAAGGCACTCAGATGTTGATCGGATAGCCATAGCTCTAAGCGTAGAAGAAAAAGGCATACTGGATCCATTTACAGTAATAAAGAATAAAACAGGCTCCTACGAAATTCTCAACGGTAGCGCCCGGTATTGGATTGCACGTGACAAGAAGATTAAAGAAGTTCCGTGCATCATAATTGAAAATATGAACGAAGATGAGAAGCAGGAGTACATCGTAACGGAAATGCTTGCGCACAGACACCTTAACGTGGCACAAAAGGCTTTATTGGCTATTCGCTATGTGCTACCCAAAGAGGTGGAGTTAGCACTGAAAAGAAGGAATGAAAGCAGAAAGGTAAGGGTAGCCAAAGAGAGTGTGATGGCAACGCAGGGTAGTCAACATGCTGGTGCGGATTTAGCACTAACTTCGACAGTAACAGCTCAACGCGGAAAAGCTACAGATATAACTGCCGAAAGATGTGCAATGCCGCGAGATGTCTTAAGGCAAGCGTATCGGATATACAAAGAAGACCAAGATATGTTGGAAAAGGCCGCCAATGAAAATATACCTATTAGTGAGATGCATAAAAAGATGTTTGGGGATAAGCCCAAATCTATGTCGGAGCAACAAGCCAGCGAAGACATTGACGGACATATAGATATGCAGGCAGAATCAACGCCAATATTGGAGCAGGCGCCTATGAAATGCAATCTGCGTATAGATAGAGGCAATCCTGATGATGTAGCTCCTATATTGCTGCAGGCGGCCGATGCAAATGTGTCAGTAGGTGGTGATATTCAGAACGTCTCACCTCCATTGTTTACTGATGTTAGCAATAAAAATGCGCGGGAAGATAGTGAGACTCAGAATAAACCGGCACCAATATTATCTACGGAAGAAAATAAAAATACTACTTTCAATGAAGAGACGCCCCTCCAAATATTGAATGAAATTGCCCTAAATGCGTCAGATAGAAAGGATCCGGATAAACGGGCCTGTGTTGGCGACATACAGGGTAGGAAGATATCGACTTGTATAAAAAAGGCTAAAGAATCATATCAAATCCTCATGGGCGAAGCTATCAAGGTGGAAGAGAGTGCGTCAATGCAGCAGGCAACACGTATCGGGATTATTAGTAGTTTGACAGAGTTTAAAGAATATACAAGGGCAGGAGTCGAAAAATTAGAAATATTAATCGAAAGATTAACTCAACCTGAAAAAAAGATTAGAACAGCTTAAAAGGGAGGTTAGAATCATGAAGTATTATTTTCCCGCGTGTCCCCGAACGGTTTATAAAAGATGTAATAGGAACTACAAAGCAGTCTTTGGCTGCCTAATTTTAATTACCACATGTCGGGTCTCAGAATATTTCGTATGTGGGCAGGAGATAGAGCAAAATGGAGGAGATTAGTTCCCGTGAGTTTTATGAGATTGAGGACATGACAGAGATAGCAAGTCGGTATCAGGATTTGGCTGAGTTCGATAACCCGTATCTCAAGTTATATTGGTGTCGGGATACTGGCATTTTTTATATGGAGTATTACAATGGAGATCAGGATTATTACCAACTCGATGATAATGATGTTGCTGAGGTTAAGAAAGACAGCCGTAAATTTCTGATGCAGCAAGCTGAAGAGATGGCAGACAACGAGGAGGGAAGCGAGCAGATCGAGCGGTATGGATGGAACTTAGATACACCCGATGGAGATGAGATAGATGATGACTATGCGGGTGATTGCAGGATATTGTCCTATACCGAGTATTATGGTCCCCACGTCGAAATAGGATGGGTGTCTTTCAATAATCTTGAGGGTGAGAAGATTGGCGATGAAGATATTTACGATTATAGTGTGAATGATGCACTTCTCACCTCTGACATTGACCAAGCTACCGTGTTTTCAGCCAGCATAGCAAAAGAATGGGTTGAAGGTTCGGAAGGTGGTGTTAAGTGCCTCGAACACAACCAGGTGGCTCCAACTAGGTACATTATTACCGCTGCCGAGTAGTTTGTTTGCCATGCAACCTATTAAAAACGCCTTTGTCGGGATAGATACAAGCATTAGTGTTGGAGGGACGAACCGTGAAGAATCTTTGAGAACTATGGTGACAGTATGAATAAAGGTTGTAAGAATTTAAAAAGTCGTTGGGAGAGTGTATTCCACTGTAGGGCCTCGGAAACTCTACAGCGGAATACACAATTATTCAGCGGCTACGCGATTTTGACGCTTCTTAGGTTTAAAATAGGATTTAAATAAGACACTCATCGTTTCCAAAGGGATGTCGGGTATTATATGAGTTACGAGTACCATACATTTATAGAAAGGGGACTATCACAGGGATTTACACAGAAAAAACCCATGATAGCCGTAGACTCACACACTCCCAAAACTCAATATCTAAAAATCCCTAAACGCTGACTTATCGTTAAAGAATTCCTCACATCTCGCCTTTGACATTGTATATTTCGTATTACCGAATAAAATACCCTTTACCTGTCTGATCATCAATTTACATCCGAGTTTGTCATATTTCCCGTAAAGTGTAGGGTAGCTCAAGTCCATGACATCACTAATCGCTGTGTTCGTACCGTTTTTAGATGACCGTACGCCTCGTACAATTAGCATCATATTGAATTTACCGGTCGATTGATCGTGAAAGTAATCGATACGGCAATATTCGTCAGCATTATTTATAGGTATCCGTATCGAGGTTGCCCTTCTAAAAATTGCCTCTGCTTCCTCCTGAATAGTTCCCATGTTACAACTAAATGCACCTTCGTTATACAAATGGAAAAACCAATCAGGATCAATAATCATTACTTGTGGTAACGTTTTCCCCTTATGTTTTCCAAAGGTTAACTCACTCCATTCCATTTTACCATCGTTACTATTCCGAGACTTTAAAGAATTC
>JADFXO010000352.1 GCA_015233485.1 Nitrospirota bacterium | reverse complement strand
AATGACATATTTAGGGTTCATTTGTTTTGCCTTGTCTGTCATTCCCGCGAAAGCAGGAATCCAGAAGAGGAACTTTCTATAGTAATGTTAGCGCGTTTGCCCTGAAGACACACGGTGCACAAATAAATTCTTATTACAGGATATGTTATAATAAATGCTGTGACGCGATATATATCGCTTTGGCAACTATAAAACTTAGGAGGAGTTATGGCGGTAGGGATGAAGGTTACGGCTGGTTTTTTGATAATATCACTAATGGCGGCCGGGCTTGGTGTTTGGGCTTATATTAATGAAAGCAATGGGGTTGGGTATCTAATATTTGCTTTAATCATCCTCGCCGCCGCAGCGGGTATGCTGTTTTCTATAAAAAAAGACCTCAACAAGCTCCTGAAGACGCTCAGGAGCTTTAGCTTGTTTACAGTATCAGACAGCGATGTCTCTATGAAATTGGATGAAAGCGGCGCCGGAGAAATTGGCGAGGCGGCCAGGATATTTAACAAGCTGGCCGGGAAATTAACCGCGATGGTAGAGGACATTTCGATGCTTAATGAGCAGGCGTCTTCCTCTTCTAACGAGCTTCTTGAGCTGTCCGGCGAGACTGCCCAAAGCGCCGGCAATCAAACCGAGCAGATAGAGCAGATAGTCAACTCAATGGTTCAGATGAGGGAAACGACCTCCGAATCGGCAAGTAACGCGATGATAGCCTCTGAGTCGGCCAGAAGGGCATCCGACATTGCCGCACGCGGCAAAGATGTGGTCAACAAAACTATTGAAAGCATGGACGGCATTAAGCACAGAACTGAGGACTCTCAAATAGTAGTACAGACACTTGGCGATAAGTCCAGACAGATAGGCGAAATAATCCAGGTCATCAACGACATCGCAGAGCAGACGAATCTCCTGGCCCTAAACGCGGCAATCGAAGCGGCAAGGGCGGGGGAACAGGGACGCGGGTTTGCGGTCGTGGCAGATGAGGTGAGAAAACTAGCGGAGAAAACCTCAAGCGCTACAAAAGAGATTTCCTCAATGATATTGACTATACAAGAGAGCACGGGCAGCGCCGTTGAGTCAATGAATGAGGCGTCTTTGGAGGTGTCCCACGGTGTGGAATTCATAAATCAGGCCGGCGCCACGCTTGAGGAAATCGTTCAAACGAACGAAGACGTAACCGATAAGATAACGCGCATAGCCGCGGCAACTGAACAGCAATCGGCTACGACTGAGGAGATTTCCAGGACGATGGAGCATATTTCCCTGTTGTCGAACACTGTTACATCAAGCGCGCAGAAAACTGCCTCCGCCGCGGGGGAACTATCAGAAACAATCGTAAAAAAGATGCAGTCGGCCCTGGGCCAGTACAAATTCTCTGGAAAGGCCATCGGCCATGACGATATCGAAAGCAGGCTTAGCTCCGTGCCGCCCCTGATGCAGTGGCACAACGGCTACACCGTCGGCGTTAAAAAATACGACGCCGCGCACAAAAACTTAATAATGCTCATAAACAAACTTCACGCAGCCATGAAACTGGGCCTGGGCAGCCGTGTAATCGGCGATATACTGGACGGCCTTATAGACTACACAGTGACTCATTTTAAAGCCGAAGAGCAGGATATGAAGAAATATGGCTATCCAAAACAAGAGTTCGACGCTCACATCGACCAACACCAGAAGTTTGTAAAACAGGCCGGCGACGTCCAGCGGAAATTCAAAGAAGGCCATGGTGGATTAACACTTGATATAATGAGTTTTCTCAAGAAATGGCTTGCAGAGCATATAATGGGCACAGATAAAAAATACATGCCGTTTTTTAACTCAAAGGGGCTTAATTAATACCATGATATTACAGGCATGATAGGATGGGCACATCCTTACGCCGGCCATTTCAAGGGCAGTACAATGGTGAACATGGAACCGCCTTCTATGTTATTAACCGCTATTGAGCCTCTTAGATGGTCTTCAATAATCCTTTTTGACATATAAAGGCCGATACTGGCGCTGTCTCGTCCATTCGCCGGGAAATATGGCTCGAACACATTGCCGATTAACCCTGCGTCAATGCCGCCGCCGTTATCGGTTATGTCGATGCGAACGTCGTTCCCTTCATGAAGGACATCAACTGTTATCACGCCATCCACGCTGCGGTATCGTGTTACCGCTTCTTTTGCGTTGCTCAGGATGTTTAGAATAACCTGTGAGAATTCATGAGGATAGCCGTAGATGGAAATGTCTTCTGTGGAATTCAATTGTGCGGAAATCAGATAATTTCTGAAAGAGCCGCTCAGCAGCGCCAACGCGTCATTTATGGATTTTGAGATGTTAAAAAGCTCTTTTTCTTTGTCCGGCTTGAAGAAATTCCTGAATTCGTCGATTGTTGCCGCCATTTTCTTTATTTGCTGCTGGCCTTTCGATGTGAAGTCGTTAATGTTTGGTTTATCCAGTTCGTCGAAGTCCGAGGCCTCTTTGATATTTATTAAAATAAGGTTAAGGGCGCTCAACGGCTGGCTCCACTGGTGGGCTATATTCACTATCATCTCGCCCATCGACGCCAGTCTGGATTGCTGGATGAGGACATGCTGCTGCTCTATCGTCTTTGTGATTTCCTCTCTGACTCTGGCTTCGAGGTCATTGTTCAGACGCTCCAGCTGCAATGACTTCTCATGAAGGGCCTTCTCAAACAATACCCGTTCGGTTATATCGACCGCGACACCCCTTACGCCTCTGACCGTGCCGTCGTGAATTATCGCGCTTGCGTAGATAAAAACAGGAATGATGCGGCCATCCCCTGATTTTATCTTGAACTCTGCGCCGCTGCTGACCGTTTGATCTTCGATTATCTTCGCAAGGTGTTCTTTAAAGCCTTCGACGCTGTCATCCCCGATGGTTTTCAGTATGTCCATGCCATCTGTGGCGTGTGTGAGGCCTAATGTCTCAATCCCACAGCGATTGGTAAATGTAAAAAAACCCTTTTCGTTTACTTCAAACACAATAGCGGGCAGCATATCAGCAAGTTCTCTGAATTTCTCTTCACTTGCCTTCAGGGCGTCATCGAGCATTTTGTGTTCTGTTATATCGGAGAATATCGCGGCAAAACGTCCCCTCCCCGGCGAGAACACGGACATTTTAAAGTGTTTTCCAACCGTGGGAAGGTGAGCCTCAACCGAGACCGCAACCCCTTTTTGCGCGACACCTGCAAACAGCTCTATAAACTGCCCGGAGTGAGCGCCAAAGAGTACGCCGGAGAGTGTGCCCACCGCACGCTCCCTTGGAATTCCCATAACGGTCTCGTAGGCAGGGTTTACGTCCAGCACACGAAAATCTACGGCCTGGCCCTTGCCGTTGTAGATAACTTCATGGAGGACAACCGCGTCGTTCATTGAGCTGAACAAAGAGCGGTACTTTGACTCGCTCTCTTTCAGTGCCACCTCGGCCGCTTGCTTTCGGGTAATTTCTATTCTAAGTTTTTCGTTGGCCTCTCTGAGTTCCGAGGTTCGGTCTGCCACTCTTTTTTCGAGTTCGTTGCGGGCCTTTTCAAGTGCCTCCTTAGAGAACTCCAGTTCCCTCGTCTTCTCTTTCACTTTTGTCTTCAGCCGCTCTTTCCATATAAACAGTAAAAATACGGCTGTAACGGCTGCCATTGTTACCGAAAGAAGTATGAGCAATAACCTCTTGCTGCCAATGTCCCCGAATTTTTCTATACGCACCCACTGTCTGTAAATATCCTCTTTCTCGGCGGCGGTCATGCCCTGCAGGGTTTTTTCGATCATCCCGGCCAGCTCTGGCCAGTCCTTCCTCACGGCAATCGCCGGCCTGTATGTATAACCCGTGCTTCCAGCTATTTTGAGGTTGGTTATGCCCATTTTCCCTGAGTGGTAGGTGATAGAAAAAACGTTTGCTATCAACGCATCCACATCTCCGAAAGACACTGCCTTGAGACCGTCTTCCATAGTTGGGACAGAAACTATATTTATACCGCCGTGGTCTCGTCTTATTAACTCCTCTTCGTCGTAATCGGACACAATGGCGGCTTTTTTCCCTTTTAAATCTTTCAGTGTCATGATGTTTGACGATTTTTTCGTTATTATCTCCACTGGAATCTCAATATAGGGTTTTGTAAATATCAGATAGTTTTTCCTCTCCTCTGTAATACCAAGGCACGGGATGACATCCAGGCGATTTGCCTTAACCATGCTTTTTATCTCATCTGTCTGGACGTTTTCGATCCCGTCATAGACCAAGCCAAGGCGTTTATTTATCAGCCGCATGTAGTCGGCGGCAATTCCGGTGTAATGGCCATGTTCATCGACGATCTCAAACGGCGGGAAGTCAGGGGACACGCCGACCCGAATCTTTTTGTGCGCGTCAAGCCACAGCCTTTCACCCTCCGTCAGCGCCTCAGAAGAGAAAGCCAATGCAGCCGGCAACAATAGGCAAAA
>JADFXO010000351.1 GCA_015233485.1 Nitrospirota bacterium | reverse complement strand
AGTTGTTAAGTATTAAGATACCATTGCCGTTATGGGTTGCTCATCCACGACGAGGACGACCACCAAAGCACCTACAAAACCAAACAATGGCGGTGGCTGCATGACCACGTTTGTTTGGGGTGCTACCCAAAGTATTGTTCTAAATCGCAATCCTGAGTTATGACAACCAGATAAGGGAATAATAATTCTTGAACTACAGAGGAGTATTCTACTTCTTTAATAATTGTAGAAACAATTGACAGTCTAAAGTCTCTTAAAATATCTCCCTGACAAATTCTCTTGCAATCATGTTTTTCATAAGGTTTATCAATCTTGCTTATTAACATAGCCTATCGTTCTACGAATAGCTCGTTCTGTTTGATAGTATTCACTTTCGAACTTTAAATACTCTTCCTTAACTCTTTCATCTGTTACAGAAATAGACTCTACATCATTTTTATCTTCATCAAAATAATTATATTCGCTTTTAAAATATTTATTAAACATTCTTCACCTCCATAATATTCCTCAATTTATCAGTCACACTATTTTCAAATAATTTTTGAATTTCAATATGAAACTTATCTATATTTTCTTCAATGGAGTTTTCTTCAACATCTTGAGTATAACAATCATAATCTAAAATAAATTCTTTACGGCTTATCCTCGAAGGGTATTCATCGTTATTTATGCCGAAATTCACAATTATATTATAATTATCTCTATTCAATGTGAATTGACTCATTGCCCTTGAAAGTTCCAAATTATCTCCTATAAAATGTTCTATCGAATATGTAAAAGGAGCAGTAATAAATTCAGACCATTCCAAGGGATGCCCTTCAGAAATTTCAATTTTATTAATGTACCGTAGCCCCAATCTTTTACAATCAAGTGGTTTGTAAAAGGAATAAAAACTTGAAAATACAGATTTAAGAATATCAAAAAATTCCTCAAAATGATGATATTTAAAACACTCCAAAGCAAAATAGTTGCTACAAACAATTATTTTGTAAGATTTTTCTTTGTTTTCAAAGTTCCAGACCTTATATATTTTTTTCATTTCATCCATCTTTACCTCTTTTTGTACATCTAACTGTAATGCTACCCTATTTTGTTCCTCAAATTTAGGAAACTTTCCCCTCCTCAATGTTTCTTGAAAAGCAGGATTTAATCCTTCAACTAAAAGCAATATAGGAGAAAAATCAAGCTTGAAAAGAACCCTCTGTAAATAATTACTTACATACTGAATTTTATCAATTTCCATGGTTTCTTCCTTCAAAATCCTAATCTACACATGTTTAGTTATCTAATCCTTATATCTCATTTTTTACCTATCATATCCTTCTAATTATGTTTTCAGCCCTAAATCCATCTTTAATCTTTCTATTATCCCATTTAAAACTAAACCCAATACCCCCGTTTTGATTTTATTCTATCACAGGTGGCTTTACTTTGTCAAGTGGATAATTCAGAAAAAAAATATTAAAAATGGTAAAATAAATCTTACTGTAAAAAATCCTGTGATGATATGCTATAAGAATGAGACATTTAGGATTAAGAATTATGGGGTCAAGGGGACTGGTCCCCTTGCAGGGGGGGTCTAAGGGGGCCAGGAGTGTCCTGGAGCAAAAAAGAAGGCAGCGCCGCCCCCTTCTTTCTTCTCTTTTGGTAGGCCAGGTCATTATCACAGAAATATTTACAGGAACAAATTATTCAAACAGGGGGTTTGCTGTTTCATCGCTCAATTCACTATTGTAGAACTCATATCTATTCTTACCAAGTTCTTTTGCCTTATACATCGCCATATCGGCTCTTTTCATTAGTGTATCAACAACATTATCAATTTCACCATACAGATCGCTAAAAGGGTATAACTCTATGCCAATACTGCCGCCAATATGGCATTCATGTCCATTTAGTAAGAATGGTTTATTTAATGACGCAATGATCTTATTCGCGATTAATCCGGCATCCTCCTTTTCAGTTACTTTGGTGAGAATAATGACGAATTCATCCCCGCCAACGCGAGCAACGGTATCTGATTTTCGCACATTGAGTAATAACCTTTTTGAAACCGCTTTGAGCAGCATGTCTCCGGTTTCATGACCATAAGTATCGTTGACCGCCTTAAATTTATCTAAATCTATAAACAGCACCGCCATAATATTGCCTTCACGCATGGTAAATTCAATTGCTATGTTTAATCTGTCCAAAAGCAATATCCGGTTCGGCAGAGATGTAACTACATCATAGTGCGCGAGCTGCTGGAGTTGTTTCTCATAGTATTTTCTTTCAGATATGTTTTTAATAACGTAAACACATTGCACTATGTTACCTGATGTGTCTTTTATTGGCGATGCCGAGCAAGATACATGGACTTCATTTCCATTTGTATCATGATGCACATGCTCACTCCTTGCGTATTCACCCGTTCGCAACATATTCATAACAGGACACGAGTGGCCTTGCTGATTACAAGGCTCAGAGGTTTTATGGATAATATCGTAGCACTGTTTGCCTATTACATCATCCCCCATTAGTTTATATTCTTTTATGAAGGTGTTATTGGCGCTGACAATTGTAAAATCATTAACATCTATAACTATGAGTGAGTCATTTATACTGTTAAATACTGTTTGATTGAACGCATTGAGCTGCCTGACAGCGTCCTCATTTTTTCCATGTTCAATTATGTTTGCAATCGAGTTAGTTATAGATTGAAAGGTATCCTCTTCTAACTTACTTCTTTCGTGGTTATGTTTGACGTAAAGGCATAATACGCCTAATATGCTGTAACCGGATTTTATGGGAATGCAGTAGTGTCCATGTTCGTGCATCCCCTCAAAACCGACAGAATGCAGGTCGTCAAGCTTATTGGAAAATACTGTTTTACCTGTACTGGCAGCCAAACCACAAAGGCATTCTCCATATTTTAATCGCGCGCACGCCATTAATAAATGCTCGTGCAGATTTTTGTGAGCAACCATCTCTAACTCATCCGAGCCACTTACTTTCAGGTGAATACAGCCCTTATTTTCAATACTTATGCCCGGAATAGAAACGACAATACTCAAAACCCTCTCCAGTTTGGTTCTAAGAGGAACATGTTCTAAGGATAATTCCAGGACACTTTTTATTGTATCCTGTAATACATCTCTCCGTTTCAGGTCAAAAACAGATTCTTCTAATTGCCTTCCTAATGCTAACTTAGAATTCACAATGACATCTTTGTCCCTGAGTTCTTTTAACAATGTATCTATGTGCTGAATAATCCCAGTTTTGTTTTGATTTCTTAGGATGTCATAGTTGTCATGTAATTTGCCTTGTGAGATGTTCTCTAACATCCATATAATATCTTTTGGTTCGGCCCCTAATTCAGTAACAATCGAGCGTACCATCTTTATTCCAAATAAAAAGCTGATAAGAATTAAAACTGCAGTCACAAATATACCCATAACTATGAAATCATGATATTTCTGGTTTGATTCAGACTCGCTTTCTTCCATCATATTTGTTTGATGGTCATTAAGATTAGCAACCGCCTGTATGAATATAGCCGAGGCTTTCATTTGCTTATCGAGCCTTGTTTGATTCTCAGTAAAGCTAGCGCCAGTTATAGACGGGGTTTTTATTTGTTTATCAAGTAACGATACCTTTGATTCATTTGAATTTGCCAATAAAACGGCATTAGTTTGTTCTTTTATAGCCGAAAAATAAGCATCCCGAGAATCTATGATTTTCTTCAGAAGTGATTTGCCCTTATCACTTTTGACAAGAAGTTCCAGCTTGCTTATATTTTCTACTATAGCGCTTTCGTATTTATTAATTTTTTCTAATTCTCCAACAATATCGTTATTAACAATAAGTGATTTATTCATTGTTAAGTCAATAACATTCACAGCAGACATTATATTATCTGCGTATATTGTCTTGACATATCTATTACTAACTATGTCATGAATCATATCGCGGAATAAACTACACATTGAGATACTAATAATACAGACGATGACTAATGTTGCTAATATAATACCGTGACTATATGTAAGTCTTGTTTGTACCTTCATAACATCCCCCCACTCCGCAAAATGTATGTATGTATGGCCACCCTCCCCTCAGACCCCTCCTGCAATGGGGCCAGCCCCCTTGACCCCATAATTCTCAATCCTACCCAGCGACTGTAAGAAGCGATCCGATCAATCTTTATATAAAAACTTCTGTCCATGTACTTAGTACCTATTCTTGTTCTCGTTTGTCCCTGTAATATTCCTCATACAACAACCACTCTCCTTCTTATTATAAACTGTTACAATACCAAATAGCTATCAACATCATAATCAAAAATCATGCCATGAGATATAATCTATGTAGAGAACCTTTAAAAATTAAAATGTATGGTTGATCTTTATGTTGCTTGTGAATTAGATATGACTACAGATATGACCGATGCGTCATACACGAAACA
>JADFXO010000350.1:2230-4454 GCA_015233485.1 Nitrospirota bacterium | reverse complement strand
TTATATAATGTGACGATTTAAAACCTTACGCTCTAGAGCGTAAGGTTGGGGCGGGTGACAAGCGTAAGGTTTAGCGGTTCGTCACCCGCTAGGGGGGGCGGGTGACAAGCGTAAGGATCGTCCGCTGTACAGCGTAAGGTTGGGGGGTAAACCTTACGCTGTACAGCGTAAGGATCGTCCGCTGTACAGCGTAAGGTTGGGGCGGGTGACAAGCGTAAGGTTTTGAGCTAAACAGGCGTAAACATACGCTTAAAAAATCGATGATAATTTCGTTAATTCTTTTTTGGCAAATTTCTTATCTATCCACTTCGATATATCTTCATTGATGCCATAATAAGTTGGAGCACCTGGGCCACCACCTTTTTTTAGGACCATATTCTTTTTAAGCAAATTACTTAATGACCTTTGACAAGAGCGGCGATCTATTTGTGTATTTTCTGAGAGTTCTTTAAATGAAACCTTAGCATATGCTCTATTCCAGCCCATTGTTACACGAACTATGAAAAGGAAGATACGCATTTCATACTTTGAAAGGTCCGGTGATACATCGCGACTATAAAGAGCTTCGATAACCTTATATGGAAACAAAAAAAATGAACCTGGTTCTCGCTTTTTGGAATTGATAGGAAGAGCTTTTCTTGAGGATTGATTTTGTGAACGTGGAGGTGTCATAATATAACCACCTTATATTGAGATATACCCATCAAGGATGGGTCAAAGGCTCCTGTTTCCAGCAGGGGCCTTCACTTTTTATAATACCCTAATCCGCGCAATAAAAACCCCAGGCACCTGTTATGCGACACCCGGGGATATAAAAGAATCACCAGGTTACGACGATAACATTTATCGCACCTGGCCGTTTGGTCAGAAAATTTGGTGAATAAGAATCACCTCAATTAAAATCCCTCGCTTTGAAGCCAGGAAGCAAAAATACTATATATAAAACTTTGTGTGTGTGTGTGTGTGTGTGCAAGCAATATACCATTCAAACAATATACCATATGGCCCGTTACATATTGGTTACATATTGAAATATTTCCTTACTTTTTTTAAGGTGCTATGGATTCCTGCTTTCGCAGGAATGACAGAAAGGGTGGACAATAGGTGGTGACGACGGTGGCCATCGAGATATATATCTTAGCGTTGTTGTCGGAGCTACTCCCTTAATTTGTCTTCCTGAGCATCCAGGAACGGCTTAAAGCCTTCTTTCAGATGAGATTTGCTTAGTTCTGTTACCCTGGCAAATTCAGCAAGAGTTATCCCTGAAAACTTGAACTCTTGAAAAAGTGCGGGCCAACATTGCCACATACTTATATCTTCGTTGATTTTAAAGTGACAGGTAGAACCTATACCTATTCTGATGATAATGTTTTTTTCGATTAGCGATCTAATATTACGAAATATCGTGATACCATCGATATGCGTCATGTCTTTCAGAGTAAGATATTTGGCAATTATGCTTGGGCGGCCATAATTTGCCCTCACAAGAGCATATATTATTAGTGATTCAGCTTCGCTAAGACCAGTACTGTTACTAATCGCATCAAATACAACAGTTGGAATATAAGCATACCCATCTTCAAAATTACCACCGTTGTCATTACCCTTAATGAGACTTAATTTCTTGTTTGACTCAGATGGAGTTTGATCTTTGTGGGGATTCTTTGACATAATAAAACACCTCGACATAAAAGATACCTCTTCTTAGAAGAGGTTATGAGCCCTTGCTTCAACAAGGGCTTTTTTCATGCTTATAGAATAACATAGACCGCCTGGCATGTTTGCAAAGCATGGATTCCTGCTTTCGCAGGAATGACAGAAAGGGTGGGACGTATGCGGACATCAAGAGAAGACTTTCGGCCGCGCCGTAGAGTAGTGAGCCGCTCCCTTCAGGCGAACGGAGCGTAGGCGCGTGGAAACCTGTGCGGAGCACCCAGTTTAACACATTCGACGCCAGGCGTCCTTAAGAACCTGTTGAATGGAAACAAAGAATAGTATACAGAGGCGCATAAATACACGGTTTGACCAGATTGCACAATGAATAATCATAGACGCCTGGGAGATGTGGCCACCGGTGGCCCTGCAGAGCAGCTTTTAATTATGTCGAATTCGACACCTTTGAAACTTTCGCTGTCACAATTCTCATCCGTGAAGCTTTAGCAAAGCAGGATTTATTCAATACCGGGGTTCTTTCGTCATAAGCCAGAAGGCCGACATCCTTCAG
>JADFXO010000350.1:0-2133 GCA_015233485.1 Nitrospirota bacterium | reverse complement strand
AATACGTCGAGCCGTCTTCTTATGGCGAACATTCAGAAACGAGCAGATCTGTTTCCATCCTCGGACTTCTATTGGTTCAATCAACTTCGACATTAACTTGTCGATCCTGAAGAGGTAGTTGTGATGTCATATTGACTTTGATTACATCTCCTTTACCTTCCCTCTTTACGCTTACTGTAAAAAGTAACGTAATACCGCCATCGTCACGATTTTTATAAAATGCATCTGTTAAAAAATCATGATCGTCTACTATAAAATCAAAAGCTATGGATGCTACGATTTTTGCGAAAATTAGCGCGAATGATGATACCGTAAATTTCTGGTCAAAATTTAAACCCAAAATGCCTCCATTCTAATTACGTCGAATTCGACACCTTATGAATCTCTTATTTTTGAGCATAAAGGGAGCACTCTGGAGAGATCCCTTTATCTGCCGCATCTAATTCAACGTCATCCTCACATGTGCAATTGTCTAAATCAACGTTGTAGTACTTACAATCCTTTGCGTTACACTTCATAAATACCTCCTTTTTGCTGATATCAACAAAATGGTTTCCGGCCACCAGTGTAGCGAAGCGAACCCTTGTGGCCGGAAACTTAAAGCTGCTTAAGAACACCGAGCCACCCTTTTGCCTTAAGAGTCCTCCGCCTGGATGGTTCGTAATTATCGATCATCGAGGGTAGTTGTCTATGGTCCCAAGGTTTACCGACGCGGTTTTTGAGACCTTCCTCATCGAGAGCCCTTACAATCATAGCTAGCGTGAAACCGTCTTCGTAAAGACGTGTTGCCTTCTGGATAACCTTTTGCTCTTCGTCATCGAGAACAACCTTATCGCCTTCTTTACGATACCCCAGGGGGATACTTCCGACGACTGATGACTTTTCCTTCATCAGCGACATCGATGCTTTAGTTCTTTTCGATATTTGTTTTCCTTCGACGTCGGCCATTAAAGCCTGGATGCAATATGTTAGGAACGTTTCCGGCAGAGACGTGTCTATCCGGCCTGTTGACGTAACATGAAGCTCGATGTTTTTTGATAACAAAAACCTATCGAATACCAAAAGTGCTAAAAGGTCTCTGGAGAGTCTATCGATGGCAAAAACCACAAGTTTATCATTGAAGTTAAGCTCCTCGATGAGTTGGCGGATGCCAACACGTTTGTAAAATTCCTTGCCGGTGTAACCCTCGTCCCGGTATATTTTCTCAAGTTTAAAACCATGCGACTTGCAATACTTTTCGATATTCGATTTCTGACTTTCAATCGAGTACCCCTGTACCTGTTCCTCTGTAGAGACCCTAATATAGCCATAAACACACCCTTTAGGTAAGTTGAGTTTATAGGTCTTCTCGTTAGCCAGGGGTCGTAGACCTCGGAAAAGTTGAATAGCGGGAACGGTTCCCTGCGGGCGGTAGCCCGGTGTGACGACAGTACGAGGCACAGCGGGCTACCGCCCGCAGCGCCCAGGGCGCTACTCTGGCCCCCCCTTTAATATTCATATTCCTTTCTGGCCGTAGCCGCCGCGGCCATTATCTCTCTTATTATTTTATCTCTATCTATGACAATGGCACCAGGTAACGACGACAGTTCCGGCGTGGCCTCATCAGTTGACGAAACATCCGAAGCAACATTTTGAGCTCCAACAAAATCTTTAAACACAATAGACATATTGCTTAGGTCTAGTTTCGGTGAAGCGCCTAATGTGTTCGTAGGATTTAGCAGATACTCCTGAATGCGTATTAAATCAAGATATTCTCGTAAAGAGCCAATATCAAGATTTTTCTCGAACTTTTTGAGCACCTTTTCGATTCGTGAAGCACGCTCTAACTGACATTGACGAATTTCTGCCGGACTTAAGATTTCATCTTTTGCCATTAAACCCCCAAAACGATTTTGTATAGTATACTCCATAAGATGATATAATACAAAAGAATCCTTTGTTTCCATTTCGACGGCCGTGCCTGCACACGGCCGTTTCCAATTGCTTCTTTCTGTTATAATCGAAACGGTAGCCTCACAGATCTTCTTTCTCCCTTTGCAATATGGCCGGTTGTTATGCCGGCCATATTGTTGTATGCCCTGTCCTACTCGCATAAGTTCCGCTGAGCACTACTCTGGGTCGCTTTATTGTTCT
>JADFXO010000034.1 GCA_015233485.1 Nitrospirota bacterium | reverse complement strand
ACACATATACTCGGGGCCTTTGCACAATTTGAGCGGGATATTATGGCTGAGCGAGTGAGGTCGGGGATAGCAAACGCAAAGGCAAAAGGTAAAATTGTTGGTAGGAAGCCGAAACAAGTTATTGATGTCGGTAAGGTTCTGGGGTTTCACAATGAAGGGTTGTCTGAACGTAAAATAGGAAAAATGTTAAATCTTCCGGCATCGACTGTTTATAGTGTTGTAAAGAAATATGAGTCTCAAAGTGGTTTACCGGTTAAATAGAAGTGGCCGTAAACCTATCATTATGAGTGGAATATGTTGCTTGGCCGTAAAGAAATGTTTTCGGGCACTTTCTACATCGTGAGGCAGTGTTGGAATTTTGACTTTTTCATATCGAAAGGAGGCTATCGGTAGTGGACACTCATAAGCATCGAGACTTTATGAACGCTTCGATAGAAAAGTGGACTTATGCTTGCCTACACGCGGGAAACCATCTGAATAAGGGTCGAGTAGTTGATGGAGTCAAAAGGTTGTACTCTTTCTTGGGCTGCCAGGAACCAGAAATAATATTTACCGAGAGCCCCTTATCGTTATATAGAATAGTCAAATCGCTGAAAAAGAATAAAGAGCGAATTCTGAAACTGAACATGTTTAATATCCTGAAGAGTCAATACAGAGATGGCATTTTGGTTAATTTTGGCATGATTTATGGAACGAGGGAAGAGTATAGGCTCATCTCTCAGTTTCAACACATGATTAGGCTACAAATAATGGATATCGAAAAAACTGCTGATGCTTACTCATTGTTTGCCAAGGTATCGACGGACTATAGCCTGATAACAAGCGCTCCCTGGTTCTTCTACTATGACTACCTTGATATAAAAGCAGAGTATCGGAATGAATTATTTGCGGGCTATCGAGATTTTTTAGACGCTGGGCCCTTTATGTGTAAATTTTTAAGGCATCACGCTATTGTTTGTGCAAGGCCAGAACACGTTACGCTGAATAATAGACAACAACTTCACTGCGATGGTGGAGCTGTTGCGCGCTGGAGGGACGGATTCGAGATTTATTCACTAAACGGGGTTGCTGTTCCTCGCGAGTTAGCCGTTATTCACCATTCCGATATTGATGCTAAATTAATTTTATCGGCAAGAAACGCTGATGTACGCCGGGAGATTGTAAGGAAAGTTGGCATCGAAAGGATTATAAAGGAGTTTAATGCAAAAGTAATAGACAGATGGCAAGGTTATGAGCTACTGGAATTTGTGCTGCCTGAGATAAAGCTACGGGCCCTATATCTTAAGATGGTTAATCCGAGCATTGGAACTTATCACGTAGAAGGTGTACCTCCATCTGTTAGAACCTGTAAAGAGGCTTTGAATTGGAGAATCGGCGGCTTAGAATGGGAGCCGGAACAACTAACGTGAGGAGGTCTCTATGCTTTTAGTTCAGGGTGACGTATTTTTGGTTAAGGTTGATTCGCTACCTACAGACGTAAAAAGGGTTAAGAGGATTGAACGTGGTTATGTGTTGGCTGAGGGAGAAGTTACGGGACATGCTCACGCTATAGTAGAAGACATTAACCTTTATCAGAGGGATGGTGTTCTGTATATAGAAGCATCAGAACCTGTTAATCTTCTGCATGAGGAGCATTTGCCTATAAAGGTTGACGCCGGGATTTGGAAAGTGGGAACAGTGCGAGAGTATGATCCCTTTGCTGAGCACGAGAGAGTGGTAGTGGATTAACTAAACCGTTTGAACAGGAGACGATATGAATAGCTACCTGAGTAAATCTCTTTATATGAAAGGCTTACAATGTGTTAAGGCTCTATACTTGCAGAAATACCATGCTGATTTGAAGGATCCTATCACAGAATCACAACAGATGCTCATTAATAACGGGGAGGATGTCAATATTTATTCCCGGCTGCTATTTCCTGAGGGTATTCTTATCGACAATGAAAGCAGCTCTATCCCGTATCAAATTAAGGAAACTGAGCGAGAAATCAAAAAAGGAACCCGGGCGATATTTGAGGGCTCCTTTAGTTTTAACGACGTATTCACCAGAGTTGACATCCTGGCGCTTCAATACGGGTCATATAATATCTATGAAATCAAGAGCACTACAGAAGTTAAAGACGAACATATCGATGACGTGGCCCTGCAATATCACGTCATTACCGGTGCTGGGGTTAAAGTATCATCGGCGTCTGTAGCCTATATTAATAACTGGTACGTCAGGAATGATAGCATAAAGCCGGATGAACTGTTTACCATAGAAGATGTTACCGATGCCGTAATAAGGAAGCAAGATTACGTGGCGGCAGAGATTGAAAAACAGAAACGGGTACTGCTTAGAAAAACACCACCATCAATAGATATCGGGGAGTACTGCGACAAACCTTATCCTTGCGACTTTAAAGGTTATTGTTGGCAGCATATCCCCACGCCTTCCATCTTTGACTTGAGAGGACGTGGTGTTAAGAAATTTAACCTGTACCATAAGGGCATAATTCGTTTTGAGGATATAGAAATTGAATCTCTTCCGATAAACCAGCAAATCCAGGTAAAAGCTACGTTAAACCAGGAAAACTCCATAAATAGAGGTGCGATAAGGCAATTTCTTAATACTTTAACATATCCTTTGGCGTATCTTGACTTCGAAACGGCATCACATCCGGTGCCCTTCTATAGTGATTGTCGCCCATACCAGCAGATACCCTTTCAGTATTCGGTACACATTATTCCAAGAAAAGGGGCTGAGGTTATTCATTATGAGTTCCTGGCTGAGCCTTGTGTTGATGGACGGCGGGCCTTGGTGGAAGCCTTAATTGCAGCCATACCAGCAAACTCATGTGTGGTTACGTACAATAAAGCGTTTGAAATAGGAGTTTTAAAGAGCTGTATTGCCTGGTTTCCGGAATATGAAAATGAAGTACAGGCTATCATAGATAACATTGTAGATTTGATGATACCCTTCAAAAATAGAGAAGTATATTATTGGACGATGAATGGCTCCTACTCCATGAAGTCTGTTTTACCGGCTTTATTGCCTGAGATGGGTTATTCCGGCTTAGAAATCGGTAATGGTAATATGGCTATGAGTGCCTTTTTCAAAATGAATGAGTTGGAGGACGCTGAAGAAATAGATAGGATACGGCTTTCCCTCCTGGAATATTGCAAGCTTGACACGTTGGGCATGGTACGTATTGTGGAGGAGCTCCGGAATCTGTGTAAAAATGCTAAAATTATGGGTGTGGCTAGCCGCTAAATAAAACCTTTTTTGAAGGTATTGAGAAATTAAGAGGCGGGAGCGTGGTTATGTTTTGGCTGAGGGAGAGGCGAGAAGACGGTATTTGGGGATGTTGAGGGGGAGGGACTAAATGTCATTTTTCACCTCTAACTCACTGGTTTTATTCGTTTTAGGGTGTTCGGTAACTTTTTTATTTATTGGGTATTTCTACACTGTTCTTGTTTTATGAGTAAATCATCGCGAGAATGGGCATTATTAACTTTATTCATCGCTGGTCATTCTTGGGGTGGTCGATGTATTCCGGAATGAGTGGTTGGTCTTATCGGAATACACAATAGAAAAACTCCCCGGATTTATAGAGCATCACATCAAGCATCTATAGCAGGCATATCGAAATCAATTGATAATCTCGGAAAATAATTAAGTCACGCCCCCATTGGTGTTATATGGAGGAATGCCCGTGTAATGCCCATAATACACATTCTCAAGTTATAACCTCATATCAGTAAACCTATTAAGCCGATTCTTCCAATATATAAAGTAACGTAGAATTTTTCAATAGGTGGCATAGTGGCGTAATGCCTTTAAGCTTCTAGCAACACGGCAGGCTATATCGGCATTTTAACTGTTTATATGCACGGGAAGCAAGGATAACTATGGAGGTATAACATCGTGTAACATGGCTTCGTGCCTGCTGAGTAATTCCATAATGTAAAGCCGGGATTATATTCTATTATGGCGCACGAAGGAGGGCAAACGGATGAAAAAGATTAAAGCGCATAATGATAACCGACTGCAGGAACCTCAAAAGTAACTTATCATGACATTAAGACAGAAGGATAAACCCCATGCTGCCCGAAAGTAAGCTCTGGTACGATGGGTTAGGGTATTTTGGGGAGTACACGTATGTTGGACAGGCGATCTCGACGCTTAAGCTGCTCCCGTTTCGATACCTGAAAACATAAAGCCGAAAAACGCCACAGAAAAACCGATAGATAGATGATTACCCCATATCATCTCGAAATATTAATCAGACTAGGGTGGTCAAAATTGGGTTAGCACAGGTGGTTAAAATTAGGTTGCTTTTTCCACAGCATCTATAGAATCAGCATATCTGCAGGTTTAGGGCTGAAACGGTAGGAATTGAGACAGTGGCCACTCGTCACCGTTATTGGATTTCCCCGGTGCCTCAAATCATCCCTTGCGATTTGAGAAGGGGACGTAGTCATGAAAGCTTTAAATCAAACTATCAAGAACTCCATGAATTATTGTTTTCCGGAGAAGCCCTTATAGACGGTAGAAAAGCCGCCTTAATAAATCCGACTAAAATCCGACTCCTATAAATTCGTAGAACAGTACCAATAGCGACTTTACACAAATAAATCCGACTAATCCGACTCTTTTGTGCATATACCCGTAAAAAAATAATATGAATTTTTATGGGTATGCCCTTATAGACTATAAAATCGCTTCCTGAAAAATAAATCCGACTAAAATCCGATTAAATCCGACTATCATAATTTCATAGAATCGCACCAATAGGGACTTTACAGAGGAAATCCGACTAAACCGACTATTTTTTGACTATACCGTATATATATATGACATTATGTATTTTTATAATGTATAAAAGCTCCAGAATAAATTACGTGTTTATTTTTTATATATATAAGTGTATATTTCTGAAATTAGTCGGATTAGTCGGATTCTATTTATATTATCTATATATATTGATATGTTATAGTATGTTGAGTGTCGGATTTTAGTCGGATATTAGTCGGATTTAGTCGGATTAGTACTAGTATTTTTTATTCTTATTATTGCTCCTATATTTACAGATATCAATAATTCTTCTTCTGGGCAATCAATAAAACTCAAGGCTACAGAGGAAATAAGTAAAATAGTAATGAATTCTATAAATAAGAACACCACACCCTCAATCTTCAGCAACACTTCTAGTTCTATGGAGTCTTACTACTACAGCTGTCATTTTTCACATTAATTCACCCACCTAAATTCTGCATTCCTCCCATTTCCTACATCTGCGAGAATATCCTGAAAGCTACAAATACAATAACACAAATATTTTAAATTTCTGAATACAATGCCCATTCCGCTGATTCCGACCACCCATTTCAATCACTTCTTACCACCGCGTACTAACCTACAGAATAGACGCAAGCAAGAAGTAATATTTGTCAAAACCAGGCTCATTATCACTAAAGACGATGGTTTACCTTAACACTGCTCCAAAAACGCAAGGAAAGGGCAAATAACACCGAATTAGAGGCATTGGCACAACGAGATATAACAAATAAACTAAGAAACGATATTCAGTACCAAGTTGATTGACTCTCTTAGTTTAGGCGAAGAGCACGTGTACCGTTATTAACTTCAATAGCCTCAACTAGTCTTTTTGCTTCAGCTATATAATGACGATAATCTATATCACTAGGAATGGAGGTATTCTCTATATCATTTATCAAAGTAACACCATTATTATTCGAATCAGTTTTAAATTTACCATTTTTATCTGAATGCTCTAATGTTCCACCATGCTTCGATTTATACCATCGATTTGTCTTTTGTATTTGCTTACCATTATAAACCATATTCAGATTCTGCTCTTTATTTAGTTCAGGGTTAACGTAGTAAATAAACTTGTATATATCCTTCTCATTTCTTATAGTATCCACAACACTTATTCCGTTAAGTAAATATTCCATCGCAGCCTCTTTAATAATTATTGCTTCACACTTGTTCTTAAAATTATATATATTAAAAACTCCACGACGTTTAATTTCACCATTCTCAGACACCAGAATAAAATTATTAATATCTTTCCTTAAGTACTTTGTATATATCGCTCTTTCTGTTTCATAATGAGTTACTTCTTGCCATTCTTTAATTATCTCGTCCAAATCACTTAATTTCTGTTTGTCTATATATATTAGTACCCCATCTGTATTTGCACTAACAACTCGTATATGATATTGATTTAATCTTTCTATAAGCATTAGCAGAAATAACTCGACTGTAACTACTATACTATACATCACGATCTCATCATACATAAAACTATATGGAAACTTAGTTCTACCATAAATTGAGTTAATAACAACTTTTATTGCCTCAGCAGTTACGATATCGCCTGCTTTCTTTGCCCTAATACGTTTCTCGACGATTTCACGGTATATATCTAACCATACGTGAGATAAATGTGAAGGGCATAAATTCTCATTTAAAATAGTAGATGGATAGCAACTTATAATGTCTATATCAACCAATTGCATAGTGTCTGTTGACGAAAGGATTAAATTTCCATCCTTTGTGCGCAATCCTCCACCAGTAAAATTAAATTCTATATTGCCGATGTGTAACTGTTTGTGGAGTTCATCTTCTATATTATTACTATCAGATATAATAGAGTTTAATTTATTAAGAAACCTATTCAGATATGGTGTCTTGAAGTTTACCCTTGAAGATATTAGATTTTTCACTTCAATTAGTTTTACGGAAGTATCAGGCTTAGGTTTTTCTCCAATACACGTTCTTTGTTTATAGGTACTTAACATGATTTCCTCTGCAATTTCCGATTCTGTCATATTTAAAACATCGACATTAAACAAATCATTTAATTGCAGTCGGAGTTTAACATTGTGTTGATATTTACTCCATAACGATTTGGTAATTAAAATGTTTCTCTTGCAGTCGGCTAAAGCTGATTTTACTTCTTCTTCAGTGGCTATAATATCATCTGGAGGATTAGGGATGTCTTGTATTTTAAGGTACTTCAAGCGTATAGCCATTGCCTTCAGAGGGATTGGGGTCTTTAAAGAAGCTACTTTTGCTAAATCTATACTTCTGCTCCATGGTACAATACTTTTTAACAGAGCATTACTATTATTGATATAGCTAATTTGGCACGTAGTTATAACATATCGATAATATTTATAGACTACATCAGGCTGTATAAATGCGGTAAACAGATATTCGAGCATTATGTCGTTAACTTTTGAGTTGTTATAACCTATGAGTGTTCTATCCTTAAAATACTGTTTAGTTATTTTCCGTTTATCGGCGTCTGTAAAATCTTCCAATTTAAAGACCTTCCATCCCTTGTTATCTAAACATAGTATTATAAAGTAATCTTTATATATCTTAAGGTCATATATTAAAACATCTTGATTAGGAAGTGGGCAAAGGATTTCATATAGGGGTTTACTTGATTGCTCATGCGCAACGATCAGCTCATCCGTTTGTTTAATGTAATCCTGATTTCCCGGCGTCATCATATTCTTATCTACTAATCTATTATTCATACTTCGAGCTCCTTTAAATGATTTAGTGGTATACTCACCTCCCACATCCATAATTTATATAATGGGTTGTAGGAGGTGAAATTTAAGATTAACCCTTCGAAGCCTGACAAATTTGTTTTATACGATTAATTTCCCTATCCTCTTCAGTATCAGAAAGCGACAGAACGTTTTTCAAATGGTAACAACGCATTAACTGGTTATCATACAGCCTTATTCTGTCGGTATAGGAATATTTTGGTTTATTATTTTTATGATATCCATCTTTGTTTTTGGTTATTTTATCATTCTTCTTTAGCTCTTCAAGTACATCATCAGGAATAAAGCCATTGCGATTACAGAAAGTGTTAAAGGCTTCCTTCATGACAATTACATCACTACCTTCCACTTTACCGATAATCCCAATAGGATCAGTAGGTAGGCCAAATACATTCAACCCCGTCATGTTTATAAAAAACCGCTTATTCTCTAAGACATACGCCTGAAATTTATCAATAAACTCTGAATACACATCTCTTGCTACAATGTTCTTTTCATTCATACTTGCCGCTACATCAAATACGTATTCCTCAATTTTTGCGTAACAGCCCGGTATAGGAGAAACGAAGGATGAATTTAAGACCGTCAGCAGAGCCGCAAAAGCAGTATCCATTCCACCTGTGTCCTTAACTCTTTTCAGATTTTCCTGGTATGACTTTTTTAGTTCATCGATATTATTATCAACATATATGGCCCAAGCACTACCAACGTATCCGAAATGTTTTTCCATTACTTTGTATAAACCGGCAGTTATTACTCCCTTATCACCGTTTGAGTCTCCTGTGATAATATTTTCCGATAGGAACGTCTCATCAGCACTTATTTCAATCACACGTCTATGTACTCCACGAGGCGATGCTTGATCCTTCTGGCAGCCAATAAGGGATTGTAAGGGCATCTCGCCGGTGCTAACAAGCGTTCCTGAAAATATATTACTCGGTGCTATTCCAAGCGTCTTAGTACCTCTCAGCTTGCCGTGACCCTGGGAAAAATGATAAATTGTCTCAATAATGGATTGAACATCTTTACCATTAGCGGCCACCTCGTCGAGCAAAACAGGCAAACCGGAGAATAACGATATTAATAACTCTCTACCAGCCTTTGTGGAATTCCAAGACTGCCGTAGTTTACTAGCCTGTCCATAAAGTGAAAGGCAACATAAACACGCACAAGATTTTCCCGTGTTTGAGAGTCCATGAATGTAAATTATTAAGTTAGGAATACCAAGTCTCTCTAACAGTGGAGCGGCTAAAGATGCTAAAACTACTATGGAGGCTTTGGTTGTCATCATAAACCTTAATACATTATTACATGTCTCTGGACTACCACTACAGTATATTGAATCGGTAAACATTTTATCAGTCCATCTAATACCATCATATTCGTTACTCGGAATATAATATTTACCATCAGTCATACCTGTATGACTTAGCCCCTTAATTTCCAGTATATTATCCTTATTTAATAGAGTATAATTCGCCAGATAATGCTGTAGCATCTTAATTTGAACATCCTCAAATCCAGTACCTAATGCTTGCGATATAGATGCCGCCAGCGTTTTCTTGTCGGAAATATTTAAAGATATATCAAATTCCTTCTCAACAGTCTTTATGACAAACATTGAGTTATCCGATAAGTATTTAGCCTTGATTATAACCATCTCACAGACAGTTATGTGTATACATTTCTTAACATCGTCATAATGCAGGTATCCATTAGCGTACGAGAATCCCGGCGGTAAAACTGGATGATAATTTATACCCCAGGCATCAAGAGATATAATGTCCTGTTGCACTATATCAGTATCGGTTAAATATGGTGTCTCCCTAAATATCTTGTTTATTATCACACTAAATTCATTATCGGTTACGCCTCTATCATTAAGCAGTTCCTTTACATAGGTTATATCTGCTTTATTGGGAAGTTCTGGATAATGGGCAATCAACTTCACTATCTTTAGCTGTTTATTTACATCCCACAGCGAAGCAGCGACAGTATTTGCGTGCATATAACCAACTGTATCATTATCGGGAACAAGAATAATCTCCTTATCCTTAAGGTATTCGTTATATTCCGGGAGCCATTTTCCAGCACCACCAACATTCGTAGTACTTACATAACCGAATCTTTTCAACGTCTCGCAATCCTTCTCCCCTTCGACAATAATCGCGGAACTACTCGACATTACTGCCGGTAGGTTATATAGGTAAAGTTTAACACCTTTCATATCTTTGATTATCCTACCGTCTGGACCATAATGTGATTGTGGAAAGGTTTTTTTAGTTTCACCATCGGAGTACTTTAACAAATACTTATCGACAATATGCGCAGGTTTACCACTTTCGTCATGGTATATATAAGTAGCTATATAGGTAGATTGCGGTTTCTCTTTTGTTTTCGATTGTAATCCCACGAAATCGTCGAAGGCTTTGTCGTCTGTTTCATCAATGAAATTCATCAGACGTACATACTTCTCTAAGCTACCACCCTTTTTACAGATATGGCAATAATAAACACCTTTTTCCAAATCTATATCACAAGATGGATTTTCGTCAGGATGTTCCGGTTCTGGACAATGCGTGCGATAGCTATTATTACTAATCTTCTCCAAATCTCCATGTTCTAACACCCAGGCTTTCGCTGCTTCTTTGCGCCTTTCTCTTTTATCTCCTTTAGGCATAATACAACTCCTTAAGAAGTACTTGACGTAACAATGCAAAATATGATAAAGGAAATCGCTAAATAGTAGTTATTATATAATGTTTTGTCTTGTCTGTACTTCACATGGAAGAGGGTGGCTGCGACTAACAGCTCCTCTTCACTTCTTTTGTTTTGAATTCTAACGGTTGAAAACCGCTTTTGTTTAACCTTTTCACTACAACGAGTATTAGTCCGGCGCATATAAACCATCACCTGCAATAACTCCAACTTCAAGTTCCTATACATCTATACCTAAATTTAATAACATTTTATTCAACAACAATTTCACTCGACTTTATACCTCCCCTCTCACTTTCAAGCTGCCGCGTTAATGCATTGATTATGTAATTGTTTATAGTCATCATTTTCGACGCAGCATCAGTCTTTACCTGTCTGTGTAGTTCTAAATTAACACTTACCTGCCACCTCTTAATTCCCCTTTTCATTTCCAACATCCTAATACCTCCTTTACTTTATGATTTAAGTTATCATACATATTATATATATACAATTCATGATATAGCTGACTTCAAATGATTATGTTATAATCATTTGTCATGTTGCAAATACTCTCAAAAAGAGCGGCTAGGCTTCAACTAGCCGCTTCTCTTTTTACCTGCTTTGCCACTTTCATCTACAATCCTGTATTTATAGTTATTTACAAACTGCATCTCATTAATTGGCCAGGTATATTTCTTGCCTCACAAAAACTAATCCTACGTACGTTTCGTTTTAGCAATTACATCATCGATTTCTTTTTTAAGTTTATCAACGAGTTCCAGATACTCTATAATCGAATACTCACCATGGTTGTCCTTACTGCCATTTTCAGTGATATAATAGAATACAGTATCACCAGGTTTACCTAGATGAGCGAGCTGCTTTTCATTCTTTGCTATTTTTCGGCGTATCATAAGCTTATCGATAGCAAAATTCCCACTTGCTATTTCTTCGAGGATATCCTGATGGTATTTTGAGGCAGCATCAGGAGATTCCAAATACTTCTGTACATAGATAACCGGAAACTCTTTTTGCAATAAGCAGCGATTTCTACCCCTGAAATTACCGCCTTTTACGAAATAGTCATCTTTTGTGCGGAAGACAATATAATGTTTCTTCTTAGCCATGTATACAGCATAGGCATTATCGAACTCCAACTCGATATTTATGCCTGTCGGGAGTACTTTCTGAACCTCTTCACACACTAATTGAGAGTCTGAGTGATGAAAAATTATCCCATCGGTATCGCATTCTATAATCGTGCAACCAAGGGCATTCATCTTATCAATCATAACCTGGAGTATTTTTCGGCCATATCGAGCTACCATAGCCGCGGCCTCCATATCGTTATACTGAAAGAATCCGGAGCCAAGAAACCCATAGAGAGAATTTATCATATTTTTCATGGCTTGTTGCTTATGTTCGGCTTCCTTGTCGCCCTGTTTAGCTTTGGCCTTGAGTTTCAGTCTTTCCTCCATCATATATTTTAAAACGGCAAGAGAAAACCTATCCTCATCCTTCTTTGAACAAATTTGGTAGAGTACCATTATGGAAGTATACAGAGATGATACGTCAATTTTTGAAACATTGGGATGCAACCCTATATTCTGGGCAATAACTGTCCCGCCTTCAAAGTCAATTTTTGCATCAGCCACTATGTGAGGACGGTAGCCGTAATATTTGCAGAGCATCATATTCCATTTGACACCTTCTCCCGCGCAAGCTATCTCCTGAATTGAGTAGTCTGGGAGCATCATCCTCTGACAGTTAATTATCGGGTGCAGTTTGTTGGAAAGTAAGAAGGTGTCTATCAAATCGAGCCTCAGATATTGTACGATTTTCTCAACGTTGCCGGAATTCCACAGATCTATGATTTCTACGGCGGATAGCTCCAATCTTCTTTTCTTACGTAAGCCCAACTCAATAACCGCAGTCTTCAGACCGTATGAAGACAGTTTTCTAGCTGTGAAGTCGTGATTAGAAACTGCGATATAAGTATCAAGTACGTCAACGCCTGCCATAAATAACGCTGTATACTCGATACGATTATATAAACGCAATTTTTTGGCTCTAGTTATAGGCCTCTTTGGATAGACGAGATGATGTGCCATACGTTCTACTATATACGGTAAATCAAAACCATAGATATTATGTCCGATAAGCAAATCAAAGTCTTCTTCAGCCAAGTAATCGTTAAATTCCTCAAGCATCTTTTTTTCGTCTACATCAGTAATAATTTTGAAAGAATCAGTGGAACTACGTTTCCATTCACACATCAAACCTATCAGAATCACTCTGGAGGTTTTAGGATCCAAACCGGTTGTCTCGATGTCCAGGAATAACATCTTTTGCTTCTCTAACGGTTTAAATGTCGCATTTGGTTGCCATTCAGGGATAGTATCTTCTGGAAAAGAGTAAATATCAATTTCGGTTTCGTTAGCTATAGTTCCATCATCATTGTCCTTAACTTCGCCAGTGTTACTCTTATTGTCGGAGATACTGTTCACTATTAACTCAGTACCGCCATTCTCACAAACCTGTTGATGAGATTTTTTTAATTCATCATTCCTGTCATTAGGAGATGTTTCAGTTTTAGGCATATTATGCTCCTTTCTCGTGCATATGTATTTATACGCACTCTTTTAGGTTTTTAAAAATTGCTGGTATTTATATACCGTTTAGTCTTCCCCTTACTTCATCCCGGCTTACCTGGAATCGGTCTTTATGCCTCTTCATATAAAAAATCCTTATGAAACAATAACTCAAGGACTGATTCCGGACAAGCCTACATGACAAGAAAAAACCGAATCGTGGCTTGAGTAGCTGTTTTTCCCTTGCAAATCCTTATGTACTCTAGCGCTACCCATGTTTTTTCTGCAAAAGTTAAGTTAATTAACTCTTCCGCGCCACAAGCACTGTGCATTTATGGCGCGGAAGAATCATTTACGGTTCTATTGTTTTTCTGGTTCTAGCTCAACAGGCAGTGTCGGCAAGTCCTTAATATTAACCCATGTTTTCCATTCCCCCTCGTATAAGCAAGTAAGTTGGGGGTAGTAGTCTTCACTTGTGAGGTATGTGACTTCAAGTCCATTTGCTGTGTATTTTGTACCGCTCGGAAAACATGTTTTGTACTTAAAAAAGTAATACATCCCTTCAAATTCGTAGCACCCTGGTGAAATAGATAATCTGCTGCACATAGACTCAATCTTACCTCTACTATGCAAATCATCTACATATAAGACAATCACACCAGATGGTACATACCAATCTACAATACCATCACTTAATAAGAATCGATTAATTTCCTTTATATTTGTTGAATCACAATACTTTAATACGTTATTTGGCCCCGTATAATCGTCCGGCTCGTCTCCATGTCTGAGAAAAACCTTGATGCCAGCGTACTGTGAGGCAACTAGTCCTTGAGATAAATACCTCTCAGAATCTTTAACTCTTTTTAGTATTTTTTGCTCTTCCTCCGACATTTTACTCATGCCGTAAGTTTCCATTTCCTGTAATAGCTTCTCCATATAACTGTCGAGATGGCTATCATTATGTCTACTTTCAAAATCCTCTATATCCTTCTGTAACTCCTCCTCACTAACGTCGGCAAGGTTCTGAGTTATAAAATTGTCAGGCTTCTCTATCTTCTGAGGGTCTGTTAACTGCTCATACTTATTACTGTCGAGAAGACCATTGTGCTGACTTTCAAAATTCTCCATGTCCTTCCGTAACTCATCCTCACTAACATCGGCAAGGTTACGCGTTATGAAATTGCCAGGCTTATCTATATTCTGATTTGTATTCATGTTTACTCCTTGTTAACTTATTTATTCTTAAATGTTAGGTAGGTTGAGGTTCTTGCGAACCCTTTCCCCCTAAAGAACTGCACACAAGACTTCCCCTGCATTTGGTTCAAGCGTATTACTATGTTTTTTTAGGGTAGGCTTTACTTTTTTTGAGGTTTATGTTACCCTTCTTATGACTAGTATAGTAAAGCTACCCTCACTCATGCGGTCTATTTAACACCAGTAGGCCGCGTTTTTTCACCTCCTTCCTGCTCCATACAGGAATTTTGTTCCAGGTTCGCCCTTGCAATAGACGGCATGTCTTTTTTTGTGCAACCTGTAACCGGACTCCAGGTCGCGTCTGTCCAGTCAATTTTGGAATTACTGCCCATTTTTACATCCTCCTCTTAAAGGCATTTTTAATAGATTAAAGGGCTAAGAAAGGCCTCCTCAGATATAATAATGTACCTTGTTGGGTCCACCTGGTTGTGTTCGGTATACCTAGCGCCACCTTTTGTATTTTCAACCCATTCTCTGGCGGCGCTAGATGTAAACACGGTAGCCTCGTGAATATCTGAGGTGGTGAGTGCATCTTCTTCATTATAATGGCACACGTTTTCATCATCAACCTTCTCACCCTGAAAATTGTTGAGACGCACCCATCCTATGTCGACGTAGGGACCATAATACTCGCTGTAAGACAAAATCCAGCAATCACCCTCATAATCATCATCTATCTCATCTCCATCGGGTGTCTCTAAGTTCCATCCATACCGTTCTATCTGCTCTCTTCCCTCCTCTTTGCTGGCTATTTTCACAGCTTGACGATTCAGAAATCTGCGACTGTTCTTCTCAACCTCAGCAACCTCATCTTCAGAAAGTTTGTAATAATGTGATTCATCTCCATCGTAATACTTCATATATGTAAATCCATTCTCGTATAACATGAGACATTTATTATCGTATTGAGACAAATCCTGAACAAGACTGTCTATCACTGTCATATTGTCGATATAATCAACATCCTTTTTCTTAATCTTGACCATTTTATTTAACCTCCTACCATAGACAAAATACTGCATATGGTAAATATTAGTCAGCCTAAGGCTGCTTAATTCTTTTAACTTCCTGCAATATAACCACTGCTTTTATATACCGTTCAAGGACTGTCGCGTCCAAGTCTCATTTTCATAATTCAATCTCCTTTTATGTCTCTTGTTAGGCCGCCAATTTAGATGCGCTCAATCTTTCGATTACTTTTTTTAGTTTAGAATTGATTTCTGAGTTTGTGTAATCGTTAAATTCTTTAAGATCCTCGATTATCCTGTCCCGGTCTATCTCTCGAATTGACGACAGATTTTCCAACTGAACAGCCTGGTCAATAAGATCTTTGATTGATTTTTTAGCCTTTTTTATAGACATTGATATTGTTTCAATCTTTATATAACTTACAGTGCGCGGTTTTTCTCCACTCTTTCTATCGGCTGTATTCTCATTCGTAATATCACCCAATATAGGGGTAGGCGTCTCCGGAATATCTTCAACGATAGAATTGTTTTCATTTTCTATCGTTGATAATGGTGCTGGTCTAATCCTAGTCTCACTATCAACAGACGCATTTTCATCGGCCGCCTGGTCATCCGTAGGTGTCGGAGCATCAATATCTTTTTTATGTATAGATACAGTTTCCTCACCTATCGACTCCTTATGGTTGTCCACTTGCCCCAATGTATTTTTTGTTTTATCCCCAAAGATCTCTTCGTACACCTTCAGGATTGGTTTGTTTTTCTCGGCCGCTTCTATCAGCCTCTCCGGAAACTTTTTGTAAATTCTAAGCGCTTTTTGCGCTGTATCAAGTGAGATACCACATTTTTTGGCTGCTATCGCTATCGCCCTGCCTTGCTCCGTGGCTGCAATGTTGGAAACTAGTACGGTTTCAGTACCAGTTCTAACTGGTTCTTCACCCTGCGTTGCCATATCAGAGTCAACAACAGACGGCATATTTGCTATCATTGCCGCTTTCTCTTTTAGAGCCTTTAACTTTTTACCACCCGCACCCTTTCTTTGCTTCGCCAACTTACTCTCTATCGCTTCCAGATAGACAGCCATGAGAGCCTTTTGGGGTGTACTAAGGTGTCTATGGGCCACAGCTGCCGTCAGGGCATATTCCCGTAGCTCGACATCTGTCATTTCACTCATTAAGATGCAGGGAAGTTCTTTATAACCGAGTTCAAGCGCAATTTTATATCTGGCACCACCATCAACTATTTTGAAGGTGCCATTTTTATTGTCGGTTATCATCGCAGGCGTTCTGAAACCGTTGTCAATTACATTGATTTTTAGAGATACTGATTCATCGTCTGAGTGTGGTATTATAGATTCTGACGGAAGCAGCTGATCAAGAGTGTAATACTTTACTTTCGAGCTTCTGTCAAAATTCTTTACATCTATATATTGCGGTGCATCGTCCTTCTGATGTTTCCCCGCTTTCGCAGCCTGAACTTTCGGCTCCTTTATTTGTTCGAAATTTGTTACTTTTTTTGTTTCCTTTATGCCTTTCGTCATCTTAAACTCCTTAATTTCTTTAGATATTTTGTACTTCCGGTCAACTCGCCCATTTAAAGCGCAGACCACCTTTTTGCCTTTTACAGCAATCATTTTTTATACTGTTTGTAATAAATTCTCGGCGAGCGTATAATACTCTTAGCGATTTATAAAGTTACACCCGCCGCCATGCGGACTAACAAACCGCATGGCGGCCCCCTTTTCAATCGGTTTAACCTTTTTGTTTTATAGCGTATCATCAATTCAATTCCTCCTATAAGAGTATATTGTCCGTATATATAGGCATCAAGATACTACGACTTTTTTCCACTTTAGCCCCTTTCCCTTCAAATAAGATTGTGCTTTGATGTGACCAAGCTGCGCGGCTTTTGTGAAATCTGCATGGGCTAGGTTATGGGCACCTATTATTGCATATTCTTTACCCCTTTTATAGTAAAATTCGTCATGTGCATGGTCAGGGTCCAGTTCAATCATCTCGGTAAAATCGTCGATGGCTAGGTTATGGGCACCTTTTTTAATATGAGCCATGGCGCGAGCTTCATAAGCAACAATATCCGTTCCGTCTCGCTTAATATTCACGCTGAAATCCTCGATCGCGCTATCATAGTTTTCCATATAAAAGTAGGCAACACCACGATTAAAATGAGCCTCCCTATACATAGGATTTATCTCAACAATCTTTTCATATTCGGATATACTGTCATCGTCTATTTTCGTAGTTATTAACTTGATGACTTCTGTGTAATCATCGATGGATTGAACATAGTCACCTTTACGACAAAGGAGATATGCGCGATTTAACAACGCAGCACCAAACTTCGGGTCTAACCTAATTGCCTGGTTGAAATAGGATAGAGCTTTATCGTTGTCTCCTTTTTTAACATAAACACCACCAAGATTGTTATAAACATCTGCAAAATTCGGATTGATCTTAATGGCTTTCTCGAAATCCATAATTGCCTTATCGTCTTTTTTTGCATTGTAGTACATACCTCTACTATTGAGTGCCTCAAAATTCTCTGGGTTATGCTCGATCTCCTTGGTACATTTTTCGATTTCTCCGTCAATACTCTTGTACATATTTTTCATAAATTTCTTAGAACTATTCATCGCTTACCTCAGTTAGTTATACTTAGTTATTAAATCCAAATGATTTTTTATTTACACAAAAACAAATCAGTTAGCTTCTACGACGTTCTCCCAGCAGGTCAAGAAATACTTGAACAGCTGAAACTATCCCGATATTGTCAATCATCTGTCTGGTGTTTCGCGTTTTTCACCTCCTTCTGGTGATGTTGTGGAGTTCCTGTCTTTCTTATTACAACCATTCGTTCTTGTTCACCATTCCTTTTCTCTCGCTTTTTCCAACCAACTACCCGTACATTTTCTACTACCTGTCTACATCATATCATATTCCTACGAGTCTGTCAAGTAACAAATAATAAATAGATTTTATACCGCATTTAGCAATGCAGATATCTATGTTTCCCTCCTCCATACATATAATAATTCCACTTTTTTGATAAAGGCTTGTACAACGGCTTATAATAAGAATGAAGCGCATGTATATAATCGTGTCAAGTATTATTTATTTAAGTTTAAAAAAATACTGTAATGATAGATTGGCATACCTATTCATACGATAAGAAACTAAATTATTCTTTACATCTGATAAATCAAGTTTACTCGACAGCAACCAATTGATTTTAAATCATAAATTATTGGGAATATGCGATATAAAAAATACGAATACTAATACGCATAACATTTTTAAATATCTATTATTATGTAGGTGCTTATTCGTGAGATGGCATTATACTATAGTAATTTCATTATAATAGTGAGGGTGACAATACCAAATAATGGCACCAGCCCTTGTTCTTCGTTTAAAAGAGTTACTCTGAATTTTCACACATTTCATACTATTACATTTTTATATTATTTTTTTGAAGATGTTTAAGTTGAAATGTCCGATAAGTCCCTAACTTTACAATTAAGAACCTCCTGTAAAACCTTATTCTACGGGGGTCTATGGTAGACATATACAAAACATCATAATGATATGTTATAAAATGGGTGTCATACGAAGAATGTTTTGCAAGTATGTTTTTTTATTTCTTGGTTTAATCGATAGGTTCATAAAGTTGATATTTGCCGAAACTGTTAATTCGTCTGTAAGGCCCCAGATTGTTTATTGGGCCGTTTCTATAGGACTGTGCAGGCAACGCTCGTCCCGGCTCTATTGTATATTTGAAACTCCAGTCAGAAGCGCACGTGAGGATGTCCCAGAAGAACAGGTTAACTCTTTTTATTCAATAAATACCGGCAAATCGTCTAAAATAGAGCATGATTCGTACGGGAACATGCTCATGGACGGAAAAGACCCTGATTAAGAGCGGCGAGTTTTACCCGAAGGATGCAAGGTCGGCAGAGCAACGCCTGAAGTATTATGCCGACCACTTCGATACGGTAGAGGTTGACTCGACTTATTATGCCATTCCCGATAAAAGAAGCGTTTATCTATGGGCTGACAGAACCCCTGATGATTTTATTTTCAACATAAAAGTGTATGGTGCTCTTACAGGGCATGGTATTGAATCTGCAACTCTGCCAGTTGACTTGCGACAGATGCTTCCCGAAAAAGAAAAAGGACTAAAAAGAGTCTATTTAAAGGAACCAACCCTTTTGAAGTCAGTGGCCCAATATTTTGCGGATACTCTTTTCCCTTTAGTAAATAAGGGAAAGCTCGGCATCCTTCTCTTCCAGTTTCCTCCATGGTTTCAATACGGCAATGATAACATGGACTATATCGTTCTGTGCCGGGAGCTTATGGCAGGGTTTGAAATGGCCGTGGAATTCCGTCATGGGAGCTGGCTGGTCCCAAAACACCAGGAGAGCGTGCTCAGTTTGTTGAGGACGAATCGAATTACCTACGTGACGGCGGATGAGCCTCAGTACGGAAGTCTTGCCACGGTTCCCTTTGTCCCTGCCGTAACCACCGATACAGCATACTTCAGGTTTCATGGCAGGAACAAGGATAATTGGCTGAACAAAGGGATTCACACACCCCTGAGATATTCTTATCTATACTCGGAGAAGGAGATCCTTGAGTTTAGGACGGTGATAAAAGATGTTAGTAAAAGGGCAGAAAAGACTTACGCAATGTTCAACAACTGCCACGGTGGTTTTGCCGTTCGCAATGCCATGATGATGAAAGAGGATTTACAGAGCGATAATTAATAAAAGCCTGTAGAGCACTTAATGTAAAAACTCTTGGGTCCTTCCTGCTTACCCCACTTCCTCTTTTATGTTAATAGGAGAAAATCCATCAAAAGCTTGACTCGGCACTTTGCTTATATATTGAAGGGTACCAATTGCGGAGTCCACGGAGCCTGTAGTGCTTTTATAAGGTACCATCTCGCTCTTTGCCAGCACGCTCAAAGTTTTGACACATCGGCACTCTTACCAGCGTTAACCCATATCTCGTAAATAATCTTATGCGCTACCAAGGCCAAGTCGAGTTCCTACCTTTAAATCGGCAATATCTACGTTTTGGCACCTTAATAGAATTACCCCTTCTTCTTTTTCAGGCCCAGCTTATCCTTTACAGCTTCAGCCGGTTTAGGTTTCTCTGCTGTCACCTCCGCCTTCGGGTTTACTTTATCTTTAAAAGCTTTCCCGGCAGAAAACTTAGGCACTCTTGCGGCTGGGATTGTTATAGGCTCACCAGTCCTAGGATTTTTTCCTTCCCGCTCCTTTCTTTCAGAGGCCACAAAGGTTCCAAAACCAACGACCGTCAGCTTATCTCGATTCGCGACGGCCTCTATTATGGCTGATGTGATTGCTTCGACTGCTTTCTCTACCTCATCCCGACTCATCTCAGTTGCCTTCATTACAGCTTGGACCAATTCGCCCTTCGTCATATATCCTCCTATTAATGGATTGAATTTATTGTAAAAACCAATCTATTATAATTGGAAGCCTC
>JADFXO010000349.1 GCA_015233485.1 Nitrospirota bacterium | reverse complement strand
GTCAGGGTTAATGGTAATCGGACTTTATTTCTGGTCGAGTCCGTTAAGTAAATCAAACTTACAGGAGTTGAAAGGACTCCTTGAAAATTTTGTCGGAAATAGATTTCGACAGATTTTCTAAACCAGGATAAATGAATTCTGCAATGAAGTATGTTGACAGTGTTCTGAATGAAGGAACCAAGTCCGATTTTGACATCGGAACAAAAGTCATTCCGGTTCACGGCTGGCGCAACGGAAAAATAACATCCATGACCAAGGCCGGTATCACCGTCAAATGGAGCAATGGAGAAGTCACTGAAAATATCGCGCCGAATCTTCTCATCCCGGTATCAGGCGCAAAGACCTTCAGGGAAGCGGCGAAAAGGAAATCCGCATCGACCGCAAAAGGTGATTACATCGAATACCTGAACGACACGCTCATCCCCGATCTCAAAGAGAACGGCAGCACCGCTACCGCAGAGGATTTTGCGATACTGATGCACATTCTGAAAACCGGAGCAATTCCGCCAAAGGGCGAGAATGACGAATCCGAGTGGGCCACCGTCGAGGATTTCAGAAAGTATCTGGAGGAAACTCTCATTCCTGATCTCAAGGAATCGGGACGCACCGCCACGGCTGACGACTTCGAGGAAGGTCTGCGATATCTGCCGATTGCGGAAAAGAAAAAGGAAAGTAAGCAATAATGCGGCTCGCCTTTCTCATCTTCTTTATTCTGCTCGGTTGCGCCGGTACTGAAAACGGTGTAATTAAACACGCGAGTAACGACAAGAACGTGTTTTTCTCCATGACCAAAAAGGACGGATACGATTACCTGAAAATGCAGGGGTTTACATTACGTAAACTCGATTCCGTCAAAGAGAATGTCGGGAAGGTGTATTTGTTCTATTACCGGAGGCAGGCGCAATGATCACCTATATCAAAGGCGATATTTTTAAAGGCGGTGATCAGGTCATAGTCCACGGATGTAACTGTCTCCATACATTCGGAGCCGGGGTAGCTTTACAAGTGAATCGCCTCTATCCGGGTGCGTTCAATGCGGACATGGAGACCGGCTATAAGGATGCGGGTAAACTTGGAACATATTCGTTCTGGGAAGGAAAAAATTATTACCTCCCCGCGCAGCCGATTACCATTGTCAATGCTTACACGCAATTTTACCCCGGTGCCAATTTTGACTATAATGCGCTTGAACGGGTACTGCCTTTCATACGCAACCGATGGGGTAGCGTAGCCATGCCGAAAATAGGAGCGGGTATCGCCGGTGGCGACTGGATTAGGATTGAAGAGATGATCAATTCCTGCTTCGGCAAAATCGAAGTTAAAATTTACATTCTTTACAATAATAATAATAACTTATATAATTTTTATTTTATTTTATAAAGTGCTTGACAATAACTTTATAATTATATATATTGTATAAGGGATTATGATTCGGCACTAATTGCAGTAAGTGGTGAATTAATGCCTAACAATGTTAATGCCTGCTTCTATCGAACATTGCCAGCCGATCATATTTCCCATTAACATATGAAAACTAAAGAGAAAAAATATCTGTCTGAATTGACACTTGCTGTGTCCACGGCCCTGCGTGAATTGGATAAAGTCATGCGTGAACCTGCGGGCGAACGTCGTGGAAGAGAAGTTGCAAAAATATCCAACTGGCTCAATCTCCATAATGATGCCGCTATGCATTTCGGACTCGATTATTCATTTGCAAAGATACTGGACGTAAATAAAATTGCCCGGCGACTCATGCGAAATGACATGCTGCGGTGTTTTTATATAGACAACGTGGGCGGATGCTGCAAAACAGTCGGGCATAAACCATGCAAATGTAAAGAGCAGGTTAAGATATTGAGGTTGCAGTTGTCGTCATTAAAGGAGCAGCTATGAAATTCTTCGCTTTGTGTGTTAAACCGATAACTCTTCACGGTAAAACTGCTTTTCATAAAGGACATGTTTATATTGTGGAACACCCCGGAGTAGATAAACGTATGCATAAATTTAATGTGAATATAATATCCGACCAAGATAGTCTTGAAAGTTTTCCAAAAGAATATTGTAATGAACATTTTACTATCATTAAAAATTTAGAATTTTAATATACCCCCGTATTTTATAAATATTTTTATGCATATCAACTATTTGTTGTTTACAATCTTTTATTGGCTGCTTGAAATTGTTCTGCTCGCTGCCGGTGCCATTATCATTGTTGCATGTTTTTTTATTCTGAAAGTTCTTTTGCAATTAATACTTCCCGAACGTAAACGAAGGAGGACGAAATGAAATCGTGGCATATCGTTGTTTTCGTTATGGGCGTAATTCTTTCCGGATTTTTAGGGTGGCGAACGACTGCTGTCAAGTTGAATTCCCTGATAAACAAAACGACCGCCGAACTGCACAAATCAAATGATAGTCTTAATAAGTATGCTGAAATGAATATCAAATTAAGTAATATGGCGAGGGCCATGACTATCTGTTTTGATTTGTCGGAGTATGAATCAAAATATTACGCTGTTATATTTAACGACCTGTCCATAAAAGACAGTATCCCTGATTGGGAAATCTTCCCGGCCACGGTATATGTGGAATCGAGGTTCCTTCCGAATCTGGTAAGCGACAAGGGCGCGAAGGGGCTGATGCAGCTTCTTGACTCAACCGCGATGGGGCAGGCTAAAATCCTGAATATTCAATATAACCGGCATACAATTAATAATCCATTTTTAAATATCGTAATGGGGTGTAATTATCTGGCCGAGGGCATAAAAAAGAATGGCATTGAGAATGCGGCGAAGTATTATGTGGCCGGGCCTAAGTTCGCATCGCGGGACAGCGCAAAGGATTACATCAATTCTTATGACAGTGAAGTGATGCGTAAATTTCATGAACTTCAGCGTGAATATATTAAACTCTGCTACGTTTATAAAGGTGTAGTATGTGAGAACCGGCAATAGTATATTATAAATACTTTGATAGAGACTGTCCATCTTCTTTCAAGGAACCGGTATGTCATTCAAAGATTTCTACGCCTTGCTGAATGAAAAAAAAGATCACATCATAAATAAAATTCCCTCCCTGTCAGCCGAACAGAAAAAGCAACTCATCGATTTCTTCGCAAAAAAGCCCAATCTCGAAAGTAAAATCAACTGGAACAAATGGAAGGACTTGAGTTTTTCCGATTTTGAACCGGTCATGGTGCCCACCAAAACAGAGATAAAAAAGAAGGTGCATGCAGCCGGTATAAAGGGATTGAAAGAAGGAGAGGACTACAGGATATTCCCCTTTCACTCCGATAAGGTCGTAGGGTATGTTCCGTTGAATTGGGAGGCCAGCAAGCACATTGCGTCTGACAGTATCGGCGGGTGCGAAGGCAAATGGTGTACCGCCTATCAGAAAACGGATTCATACTGGCGCGATTATGTTATCGGAGAAAAGGGGGCGCTTGTTTATTTCATCATACAAGGCATCCCAGGTGAGGATGATACCAAATACGCAATGGTGGTTTTTCCGAATGGGGCAGCGCAGGTGTATGATGCTGATGATCATTCGATAAGCGCGGACTTTTTTATTAAAGATATTTTAAATTCCACTCCCAGCATCGTCATAGCGGCTAATCGGGATTTCTTTAATGAAGTCCGGGAGTATATAAAAGAAAATACTCCCCCGGCTGAGTTGACAGAAGAACAACTTGACGAGCTGGCAAGAGATTATGCCGAATATGTTGATTCGAAATTCCGGGGCAATGAAAAGGCAATCGCGGAAGCGAGAAGCATTATTGACTCGGAGTATGAAAATATAACAAATTATTCATATGAAGAGGGCATGACTGCTGAAAGCATGAGAGGCCATATCGAAAGTCGGTTCGATGATTGGAATTATGGGTATGAGCGGATCATTAAATTCATGCGCAAAAAACATTCTATTGACCCGGACAATACTCAGAATAAAATCAATGCATTGGCATACAGTGAGTATGCCTCGGAAGAAGACCCAGAATACGCCTCTGATCTCCGTGAACGTCTGCTTGATATGGAATGGGTGCGGCTGTATGATGAACCATTTGATGCATTGATTACCCGGTTAGATGAAGAGAATATCAAAGGGTTTGATGATCTTGATACAAATTATCTGAGTCAATGGCTGGCGCATAATTATGAAAATAATTATGACGAATTTGTAGAGTTCAAAGAAAATTTTGTCGATGAGTTCAATGGAATACTCCGCACTAAATTAACCGATGATGAAATCGCCTACATCAGAGAGCTGGTCGATAAGGCAGAGAAGACCGGATATGCAAAAGAACCATCGCAGACTGCGCTAAAGCTCGATAACGTCAACCGCTATCTTAATCGGGTGCTGGCATAAATGGCAAAAGTAAATAGTGCAGTAGATCATCCGGAAATGAAATTGTTTTTATGCCCCGGCTGCGGTTGCGCCCATTATATTAAAATTCCCCA
>JADFXO010000348.1 GCA_015233485.1 Nitrospirota bacterium | reverse complement strand
CAAGAAGACTCAAGGCACATGGGACCACATGGGATGGGAACTATTTATAAAGGACTTGCAAAAACGCGGGCTGTCACTGACAGAAGAGGCCACTACGTACCTGGGCGGTGTGCTTGAGGCCGCGAAGGAACTCTATACCTTCCCCGTAACAGGCGCTGGAGGCAGCGGCACAAAAAAATAACTGAAGACTCAGATGCCGGTGGAGACCATGGAAGATATTAAGTACAAAGAGTACACAAAAGAAGAGAGCGCGATATACGAGAACGCTATGGAGAAATTGAAGGAATCAATGGCGCATGGCCTTGGCTTCGATGACGCTGTTTCGCGTCTGGATATAGCCGACGAGGAGCTAAAGGGTCTGATAACCGAAGATTTTCTAAAGATTTTCATAGTACATTTGCACTATGAAAAGGGGCTTGCGCTGAAGGATGTGGCAAAAAGTATGGGCATTACTTACGAGCGCGTCATGCAGTCCCATAAGTCAATGCTGCAAGACGTACAGATAACCTCAATAGCCGAATATCACAAGGGCAGTGCAAAGGGTCAGGCATGATGCCGCCGAAAATGCTGCCGGAGATAATGTAATGCGCGACGTTGATTATATAATAAGCGGCGACTATGTGTTGACAATGGTTGACAGTGTGCCTCCTTTAAGAAGCGGCGCCATTGCGGTCAGCGATGGAAAGATTGTGGCAATTGGCGACGATAAGACAATCGCCGCCAAATACAATCCAAAGACGGTAGTTGGCGGCAGCGGCAAGGCGGTGATGCCCGGCCTGTTCAACACCCACACCCACGCAGCGATGGTGTATTTTCGCGGCATTGCCGACGACCTTCCGCTTAGGGAATGGCTTGAGAAGCATATCTGGCCTGCCGAGCGCAAGTGGTTAAGCGATGAGTTTGTAGGCGATGCAACAGAGCTGGCCTGCTGCGAGATGCTCAAGGCAGGGGTTACCACGTTTAACGATATGTACTTTTTTGGGGACAGCAGTGCCCGTGCCGCAAAGAAAATGGGCATGAGGGCGATACTTGGCGCGGGGGTGCTGGATTTCCCCAACGCGGCGGCCCGTAATGCCGATGAGTACATAGCGAAGGCGGAGCGATTCATCAAAAATTGGCTTGGCGATGACCTAATCACCCCGTCAATAGCGCCCCATGCCCCATATACATGCAGCCCTGAGACCTACATGAAGGCAAAGCGTGTGGCAGAGCGCTATGGTGTTCCCGTGCATACGCATCTCTCGGAGACAGAGCACGAAGTAAATGAGATAACAAATAAATATGGCAAACCGCCCGTTGAGCTGCTTGAAGAGATCGGGTTTTTAGACGCTTCCGTTGTTGCGGCCCACTGCGTATGGGTTAATGACAGAGAAATTGAGATACTCGCCGGAAGACGCACAGGCGTTGCGCACTGCATAGAAAGCAACCTGAAGTTGGCCGCCGGCATAGCCCCCGTGGTTTCTATGCTGAATAAAGGGGTAAACGTTGCGTTTGGATCTGACGGCGCGGCAAGCAACAACGACCTCGACATATTTTCTGAAATGTCCTTCAGCGCACGTGTTCATAAGGCAATGAGCGGCGACCCAACGGTGATAAACGCGTTCACTGCCCTCTCAATGGCGACCTCAACCGGCGCGCGCGTCCTTGGCATGGGGGATAAGACGGGCACGCTTGAGATAGGAAAAGCTGCCGACATAGTCATCGTGGATTTGAACAAGCCCCATCTGACGCCGTTTTACGACATTTATTCTCTCATAGTGTATTCAATGAGATCTACAGACGTGGAATCCGTAATGGTAAACGGCAGACTAGTAGTTGACCTCGGCAAGTTCATACCTAAGGATGAGCAGGAAATCATGGACAAGGCGTGGTGGTGGAAAAACCAGATAGCCAGCGCTAAGAATATTTAGTGCCATTATTGTTACTCTTTTGTAACATTTAGTATAGAATAAGTTGCCGTTATATTCCCCATGAATACCGATAGCCATTGTTAGTATATTGTTAGTATTCTGAAGTATTCCTGTAACCACGCGGATATACAAGAAAACAAGAAGCGTTTGCATAAGCAGCCGATGTCTTTTTTATTTCTAATTGATGTTACATTTAGGTAACATTCGGGAATATTATTACAGCTTAATAAAATAAATTCAAATAATACTTGACAAATAACAAACCATCTGTAATATAATTGACTATAGAAGTTGATCAAATAACGTGCGCTGTCACGATAGGGAGGAGTTATCATGGGTACAATTTCAAAGGGAGATGCAGAACTGAGACTGTCGGGTAATGGTGATGAACAAATGAATAAGTTGCATCTTGACATATTAATTGGTGAAAGTACTCGAGCAGCGAAAGCAATAGACGATATGGTATCTAATCAGAATAAATTATTACCAACAGGTTTTGCATTAATGACAACTGGTTATGCCTATGCACTAAACTATGGCGGTACAATTAAGGCCGATATTGGTACAATAAACGCTACCGCTATAAACAATATGAATAATCTTATCATTATGTTTCCTCTTATTATTTTTGTATTTATGGTTTATTATTTAGATGTAGCAGCTGAATATTATAGCATGGGTGGATATAAAAAGTTTGTAGATGAAAGAATCAATAAGATTTTTGAAGATAACCTATTGCTTCCATGGGAAACTATGATTGCGCCTAAAAGGCATAAAGATATCATGAGGATATTCGTTGAGATAATGATTTTACTCATAATAGCTTATACGTCATATAACAGCTATTCATTGGTACGTAATAAGTATGGTCAATCCTATGGATATTTAGCGATTTCTTTATCAATAGTTATAATCCTTATCCTAGGTTGCTGTCATCTACATAAATATAGATCCTTCGATAAAATATATGAACTATTAAAAGATAAACATAAAACAAACTCCGAGTAATCATTTCAAATTAATATAGGAAAGTATATTTCTTTTTCTGTCATTCCTGCTTTTGCAGGGATGACAGATTTATTAATATTACTCATATGTTTGCAACTTGCTATAAGTCTGAAGAGCTTTCCGATAGCGACAAAACAGTAAGGCAAGTGGTATACTATGTTCATGAATGCCGCTATCGGGATTGAGAAAGATTTTGATCTTACAGAGATTATCAACGGAGTGGAAGTCATGACGCCTAGTCCATTCAGGAAGCACCAAAGAATAGCCGTGAAGATTTTTAGACAGTTAGATAGATTTGTTGAACAGAAGAAACTGGGATTTGTATATTTTTCTCCTCTTGACGTTATCTTTGAAGAAGGCGAAAACAGGCTTCAACCCGATATATTCTTTGTTGGAAATGAAAACGAAAGCATAGAGCAGGACTGGATACGTGGCGTGCCTGACATGGTATGTGAGATAATCTCTCCTGGAACATTAAACAGAGATATATATATTAAGAAAGAGATATACGAGAAATACGGCGTACCGGAATATTGGGTTATATTCCCGGATTTTATGGCCATAGAGATATTAACTCTCGAAAGCGGCAAATATGTAAGGTACTCATTTGCAGAGGTTGAAGGCATGGTTACGTCTAAAGTCATCAATGGTCTTCAGGTTAACGTCAAAGATATATTTGAGTAACATTCCTGATTATACCCTCGAACTCTTGCTTGCTCTTATCTATATCGTAGCTTTTTGACGTAATAAACCCGTTTTCTCTGATGGATTTTCGTAGTTCATCATTTTGCAGGGCGCTGAGGAGCGTTTTTTTAACATCTTCAACATTTGGTTCGGTGACAAAGGCGTTATAGCCGTCTGTAACGTATGGAACTGTCCCGGTTGTCAGCACCGGCAGGCCGCAGGCCATTGCCTCAAGCGGGAAAAGGCCGAAGCCCTCGTGGCGCGATGGGTATAATAATATGTCCGCACTGCTTAGGATGTGTCTCAGTTCGTTGTCTCCAGGTCTTCCGAAATGCCTCGTTTTTAGATGAAACTCAACGGCGTCGCCGCATACCCATATCTCTGCCTTATCCTTCAGCTCACCGGCTGTCTCGTTCAAAACTGCGGTGGTTATGTCAAATCCCTTTCTGAACACATCCCCGCGTGACAGGACAACAATCGCTGCCCTGCCTTGTTTTTCCTTAATTAACGCGTCATCGGGTTCGGGGTAGAATCTCTGGTGGTCTATGCCAAGGACTACTGTCTTGAGTTTGTCGTCAATGTTCGTACCGGTGCCGAATTTCTCTTTGAGTATAGCCGTAAGCACCCCTGAGATAGATATACTAAATGCCCTTGGGCGCGAGAAATATGCCTTATACAGCAGATCAATAGCCGCCTGTTGGATTGCGGTTTTATAGTACAGCGCGTCGTAGGCTTGGGCAAGATACACCACCGTGTTTCTTAGTCCAAGCGGGAGGGCAAGGTGGATAATATCGACAAACACGATGTCATACGGCAATTTCCTTACCGCACCGCTTAATATCGTTCCAATTGGCGTG
>JADFXO010000347.1 GCA_015233485.1 Nitrospirota bacterium | reverse complement strand
TATTTTATGTAATTACCTGCTACGCTACAATCAGATACCGGCAGATACCGGAGTGATTCCGGTTTTATCAAAGTTCATGGAGGTAGATATGGAGAATTTTTACTGGATTGGAGGAATTGTCAGCATAGTATTGCTTGTCTATCTGACTGTAGCGCTACTAAAACCGGAGGTGTTTTGAAATGACAGAAAACGGATTACTCCAGATAGCATTGTATTTTGTTGTCCTGGGATTATTAGTTAAACCCCTGGGCAGCTACATGGCGGTTGTGTACGAAGGCACGCCAAATATGTTTACTTCACTTTTAAAACCTGTCGAAAGGCTCTTGTACCGCGTGTTTGGCGTGAAAAATTGTGAGGAGGATATGTCATGGAAGACATATACGGCGTCTGTTTTAGTGTTCAGCCTTGTAGGCGCGATAGTTCTATATCTGCAGCAGCGCTTCCAGAGCCATCTGCCGCTGAATCCGCAGGGTTTTACTGCCATATCCTGGGATTCGTCCATAAACACGGCGGTAAGTTTTTTGACCAACACCAACTGGCAGGGCTATGGCGGGGAGTCGACGATGAGTTATCTGACCCAAATGGCCGGACTTGGCCTTCATAATTTTCTGTCCGCGGCAACCGGCATGGCCGTGCTGGTTGCATTAATAAGGGGATTTACCAGACGAAGCGTTCAAACAATCGGTAATTTTTGGGTTGACCTTACTCGTTCGATTCTGTATATACTCTTACCCCTTTCGATACTTTTTACGATTGTTTTGGTGTCTCAGGGGGTTGTTCAGAACTTTAAACCTTATCAGACCGTTGCCCTTATGCAAAAAGTAACGTACGACAAACCAATTGTGGATGCTCAGGGCAATACCGTTAAAGACTCCGCCGGCAAAGACAAAACGGAAAGCGCCGAAATGGCGGAACAATCAATCCCCGGCGGCCCTGCTGCCTCTCAGATAGCCATCAAGCAACTCGGCACTAATGGAGGAGGTTTTTTTAATGTAAACTCTGCTCATCCATACGAAAACCCCACGCCTCTTTCCAATTTCTTAGAGGTACTTGCCATATTACTCATACCGGCGGCACTTTGCTATACCTTTGGCAAGATGATAGGGGATACCCGCCAGGGGTGGACGCTGCTTATTGCGATGTTTGTGATTCTCATACCCCTGCTGGTGCTCTGCTATCACAGCGAGACAGTCGACGCGCCATATGTTAAGGGCCTGGGCGCGGTTGCCGTGGCCGCTGGCAATATGGAGGGTAAGGAGGTCAGGATTGGAGTTGCAAACTCGGCCCTTTGGGCGGCAGCTACTACTGCCGCGTCAAACGGCTCGGTTAATTCCATGCACGACTCTTTTAGCCCGTTAGGAGGACTTGTTCCGATGTTTCTTATGCAATTGGGTGAAATAGTCTTCGGCGGTGTGGGTTCGGGGCTTTATGGAATGATCATTTTTGTCGTGATTTCCGTATTTATCGCCGGGCTTATGGTAGGGCGAACGCCTGAGTATCTCGGGAAAAAGATTGAGGCGTTTGAGATGAAAATGGCGTCGCTGGTTATTTTGATTCCCGCTGTCTGCGTCCTTTTGGGCACGGCCGTAGCAGTTGTCTTAAAAGACGGGATAGCGGGCATTGCCAATCCCGGCCCTCACGGGTTTTCAGAAATTCTGTATGCGTTCTCATCGTGCTCCAATAACAACGGCAGCGCCTTTGCCGGCCTTTCCGCAAACACGCCTTTCTATAATATATCGCTTGCGATTGTTATGATATTGGGGAGGTTTGGCGTAATTGTCCCCGTACTTGCGGTGGCGGGGTCTTTGGCAAGGAAAAAATATGTGCCGGTTGGTTCAGGTACCTTACCTACACATACGCCTCTGTTTGTGGTGTTTTTAATAGGGGTAATTATGATAGTTGGGGCATTGACGTTTCTGCCTGCCCTTTCGTTAGGGCCTGTTGCTGAACACTTCATGGCTATAAAATAAGAGAATCAGGAGAGATAAATTATGACACCAAGAAAGAATCTTTTCGACTGGCGGCTCATTGCCAGGGCATCCGTTGACTCGGTTGTTAAGTTAAATCCATTATACCAGATTCGTAAACCCGTTATGTTTATCGTAGAGATAGGAAGCATTCTCACGACGGTGCTTTTCGTCTATTCTCTTTCTAAACCATCGGGTGACCCGCCATCGTTTATCCTGGCGGTGTCTCTGTGGCTTTGGTTTACCGTGATATTTGCCAATTTTGCGGAGTCAATGGCAGAGGGCAGGGGGAAGGCTCAGGCTGAAAACCTCCGAAACAGCAGGCGCGATATTCAGGCAAAGCTGCTTTCAGCGCCCAAGCGTGATGCCACAGTGACCCTCGTAGTGTCGCCAAAGCTTAGAAAAGGCGACTGCGTACTTGTTGAGGCGGGGGATATAATCCCAAGCGACGGCGAAGTAATCGAGGGTGTTGCATCGGTAAATGAAAGCGCCATAACCGGAGAAAGCGCCCCTGTAATAAGAGAAAGCGGCGGAGACAGGAGCGCCGTTACCGGAGGCACCCTTGTAGTGTCCGACTGGTTAGTAATTAAGATAAGCGCTAACCCGGGTGAAACATTTATCGACAAGATGATTTCTATGGTTGAGGGTGCCAAAAGACAAAAAACACCCAACGAGATAGCCCTGGATATTTTGCTTGCCGGGTTGACCATCATCTTTCTGATAGCCACTGTTACGATAGTCCCGTTTTCTATTTTCAGCGTTAAGGCGGCTTCGCATGGTAGTCCTGTCTCCGTAACGACGGTAGCTGCCCTGCTGGTCTGCCTTATCCCCACAACAATAGGAGGACTTCTTTCCGCTATTGGAATTGCCGGTATGGATAGGATGATACAGGCAAACGTAATAGCCATGTCGGGGCGGGCAGTGGAGGCCGCGGGGGATGTGGATGTATTGCTGCTGGATAAAACCGGCACCATAACGCTTGGCAACAGACACGCCACTGAATTTATACCTGTAAAGGGGATAGATATAAAAGCGCTTGCCGATGCGGCTCAACTAGCGTCCCTGGCGGACGAAACTCCCGAAGGTCGAAGCATAGTCGTCCTTGCCAAGAATGAGTATGGAATCAGAGAGCGTAATATAAGCACCCTTCACGCCGTATTTGTGCCATTTTCCGCACACACGCGCATGAGCGGTGTAAATATGGATGGGGTAGAAATTCGCAAGGGTGCCTCCGATGCCGTGGCGGAGTACGTAAAAAAACAGGGCGGGGTGTTTCCCGGTGAAGTCATTAACATTGTAGAGGGCATAGCCCGTGACGGCGCTACCCCGTTAGTTGTGGCACAGGGGAAAAGCGTGTTAGGCGTTATCCGCCTGAAGGACATAGTCAAAGGGGGCATAAAGGAGCGATTTGCGGAGCTTAGGAATATGGGAATCAAGACTATTATGATTACCGGAGATAATCCCCTTACGGCAGCCGCGGTTGCGGCCGACGCCGGCGTTGACGATTTTCTGGCCGAGGCAACCCCTGAGGCCAAATTAAAACTCATACGAGACTATCAGACAGGCGGAAAATTAGTCGCGATGACAGGGGATGGCACAAACGACGCCCCTGCCCTTGCTCAGGCCGACGTCGCCGTTGCGATGAACACGGGTACTCAGGCGGCTAAAGAGGCCGGCAACATGGTCGACCTGGACTCTAACCCTACCAAGCTCATAGAGGTCGTTGAAATCGGCAAGCAGCTCCTTATTACCCGCGGCACTTTGACCACCTTTAGCATTGCAAATGATGTGGCAAAGTACTTTGCCATACTTCCCGCGGCGTTTTTGGGTATATACCCTGAACTTGGCACGCTTAATATCATGAAGTTGGCTACCCCTCACAGCGCTATACTGTCGGCTGTAATCTTTAACGCCATTATTATCGTGATATTGATTCCACTTGCCTTAAGGGGTGTAAAATATCGTCCCGTTGGCGCTCAGGCCCTCTTACGGAATAACCTCCTGATCTATGGTCTTGGGGGCGTTGTTGTGCCGTTTGTTGGGATAAAGTTAATCGATATGTTAATCGGTGTGTTGAATATATTTTAAAGGGGGATTGATTATGGCAGTTATCAGAACTTCAATTGTATCGCTGGTTGTCTTTACTGTTATGCTAGGGATTATTTACCCTGTGGTAATGACAGGCGTCTCACAGGCGCTCTTCCCGGGCAAGGCAAACGGGAGCATTATTGAAAAAAACGGCAAGGCTGTCGGGTCTGCCCTCATAGGACAGCCGTTTAGCAGCCCAGGGTATTTTTGGAGCAGGCCGTCGGCAACTACGCCTTATCCATATAACGCCGGTTCCTCCTCGGGTTCGAACCTGGGCCAAAACAATCCCGATCTTCAGAAGGCATTATCTGACAGGATTGCCGCGTTAAAAACGGCTGACCCCGAAAATACGCGGCCGATACCAGTCGATTTAATCACCGCGTCGGGAAGCGGCCTGGACCCTCATATCAGCCC
>JADFXO010000346.1 GCA_015233485.1 Nitrospirota bacterium | reverse complement strand
TGCTTTGCCATCTCTACCCATGTCCTGCCCAAATAGTAACAATTCTCTTGCAAAAAAAACAATATATATGTTGTCTTTTCCTAAATCCACCATCAAAGTAAGACACGGCATCCGTTTGTCGATTTTCATTTGTTGCCCGGATATTTTATAATCAACAGAGATATATGTTTGATATAACAGACTTTACCGAAATAACAAGGAATTTAACCCTGCTCTATGTCGAGGATGAGGAATCTGTGAGGCTCACGTCGAGGCTTCGCAAGATATTTAAGACCGTCATAGTTGCCGAGAACGGTCTCAATGGCATCAGGCTGTTCGATGAAAATCAGGTTGACATCGTTATGACCGACTACCTCATGCCGGAGTTAAACGGCATGGACTTTATCAAGCTCATCAGAGAAAAAGACACCAGGGTTCCCATTATCATGATAACCGGTTATGTCGACACGGAATTTCTGATTGAGGCTATCAACCTTGGCGTCAATCAATTCATCACGAAACCTATAATCATACAAAATCTGATGAAGGCCGTCGAAATCGCAGTTCAGGGCTTCGTCCTCGACAATCTTGCGCGGATAAGCCGCCAACAGGAACTGCAACTCCTCAGATACAGAGAAAAATACCATTCAACTCAACAAGAACTGGCATTTATGAAGGAACTAAAAATAATCAGAAACGACCTCAACCATATCAAATTAGAAACGAACGCGGGAAAAACTATATGGCACGCCGAGATTTGCTATGTCCCTTTGGACATATTAAGCGGCGACAGCTATTCAATCAGGGAGATAACAGACGGTAAGGTCTTGTTTTTTATCTCCGACGCAATGGGCAAGGGACTGTCCGCATCGGTAACATCCATACTAACCACCTCGTTTATTAACCACCTGATAGATGAGGCCATAGCCAGAAGGGATTTCAACTTCGAAAAATTCCTTAAATCTTACACAAGCTTTATAAAAAAAGAGCTCCTCGCTGAGGAAATAATATGTGCCGCATTCGCGTATATCGATTTTCACGACGAGTTATTGGAGGCGGCAATATTCTCTATGCCCCCCATTCTGGCGCTCAAATCCAACGGGCAACTCCTGAAAATTAACAGCAACAACCTCCCTATCATGAAATATCTGGACAACATCGTTGTCGATTCGTTCAATATGTCGGGGTTCGGGAAAATTCTTATCTACAGCGACGGTTTAAATGAAAGCCCTTTAGCCACGCCGGAAGCAGGGCAAGGTCTGTATCAGGACTTTATCGACGAGGATTTCACGCGCTCTTCATTCAAAGACGGACTCTACCGCAGCTTTATAGAACAAGCGGCAACCCCTGATGACGACGTTACCTTTATCCTCATACAGCGCCTTGACACAAACTGGCATACACTATGGGAATTTACCGCCCCCGGCAGACTTTCCGATATCGACTCCATGGCCGCAGATTTGCACGACAAGCTCGTTCACATGGGACTGGACAAGGGTTTTATCGCCCATTTTATCAGCTCACTAACAGAGCTGATGGTCAATGCCTATGAACACGGCATTCTCGACATCGGCTCCGCAGAGAAGCAATCTATGACTTCTAAGGGCACTTACGACGACTATCTCCTGAAACGCGAAAAACACGTGAATAAAGACATATTCGTATCATTAGGTAAATATACGAAGGACGGTAAAGATTTCTTAATAGCAACCGTCAAAGACGATGGAAGCGGCTTCAACGCCTCGAAAATAAGCGGGATTAATATCGACGAACATATGTTTACCGGCAGGGGAATTAAAATTGCAAAAACCCTTTCAGATTGTCTATTATACAACAGGCAGGGAAACGAGGCCATGTTGATAAAGGAAATCCCTGCTATAAAATACTCTGACGCTCAGGTGGTGAAAAATGGAAATTGAAAAGACTACGGATACCGAGGCCGTAATAAGCGGTAATGTAAAGACCATAGAAGACTATACGAAAATCAAGCAGGTGGTCAACTCAATGCTTACCGGAGACGGCTGCGCCATTTCGGTAAAAATCCCCGATTCGATTTCAATTACGTCCTCTGTCATCGGGTATTTATTGAAACTCGTTTTTGAAAATAAGGTAGACATGAAACTCTTCGTCAAAGAACCTAAGCTCTATCATCTCCTTGAAGTGCTGAATCTCATAACCGTGTTTAAGGTTCAAAAAATGTGATTTAAGGATTAAAGACGAAGGGGGATAATCCCCCTTCACCCCATAATCACGCACACGTTTTATCTATTGAATTTGGGCTGCCGCCCGTTGGCGGCTTCGGTACTCCGGCTAAAGGATGCTCCGCAGCGCCTTCTGAAGCCTTTTAATCGTCCGCTCCTTGCCCACGAGTTCTATGACCTCAAAAATGCCCGGGCTTACGGTATTTCCCGTAATGGCAACCCTTGCCGGCTGGGCGATTTTGCCAAGCTGGACGTTAAACTCAGCCATCAACCCCATAAACACGGCCTCTATCTCCTTCGATGTGAAATCCTCAAGGGCGGTGAGCCTTTCTATTAACGCGGTAAGGTAGGGTTTTGTCTCGCTTGTAAGGAATTTCTTTCCCGCCTTTTCGTCTATTGCGACATCCTCTTCTATGTAATAGTGCATCGAATTTGCCAACTCGACTATGGTTCTCGATCGCTCCTGAAGGGTCTTTATCGCCTTCTCTTCCCATGTTTTATCCAAATTAATGGGCTCCATCTGTGTGTTAGATTCCACAGGTCCTCTTGTTCCTGAAGCAGTCATATGAGGCATCGTAGCCTTTACATCAGAAAAAGTAATTGCCGGAGGTATATTATGAGCAGTTCCCGAACTATTGAACCCCGGAAGCTTTAAATTTGCCTTATAGAATTCTAAAAATTGCCTCAATTCCGCCGGCGATTTGGCCTTCATATATTCCCCGTTCATCCACAATAATTTCTCCGGATTGAATACGGCGGCTGATGAGCCTACATGCTCTAATGAAAATTTCTCAATCAATTCGGCCTTCGAAAATATCTCCTGGTCAGAGTGCGACCAGCCAAGCCGCACAAGGTAATTCAGGAGCGCCTCCGGCAGATAGCCCATTTCCCTGTACGCCTGCACAGATGTGGCCCCGTGGCGCTTGCTGAGGCGCGCCTTGTCTGAGCCGAGAATCATCGGCAGGTGGGCGAATTTAGGAGGCGTATGGTCAAAGGCTTCGTATATGTGCATCTGCTTGGGCGTATTATTTAAGTGGTCGTCCCCTCTGATGATATGCGTTATGCCCATCTCAAGGTCGTCCACCACGACTACGAAGTTGTATGTCGGCGTGTCATCGGAACGCATTATTATAAAATCGTCAAACACTGAATTTTCATAAACTATCTTGCCTTTTATTAAATCATCCACCACGGTGCTGCCACTCTGGGGCATTTTAAATCTCACGACTGGTTTTATCTCTACCGCGGGGTTTTTTAAATCCCTGCATGTGCCGTCGTATCTTGGGGGCTTACCTGCAGCGGCGGCAAGTTTTCTCTTTGATTCCAACTCCTCCGCGGAGCAATAACAGTAATACGCCCTACCCTCCTCAAGCAGGCGGTTTACATATTGGCGGTACAGCTCCGTGCGGCCGGTCTGCCTGAAAGGTCCCTCGTCATAGTCAAGATTCAGCCATTTCATGCCGTCTATGATTGCCTCTATGTACTCGTCTGTTGAGCGGCTCCTGTCAGTGTCTTCTATGCGTAATATAAATTTTCCATTGTGATGTCTTGCAAATAAATAATTAAAAAGCGCAGTCCTTGCCCCGCCTATGTGAAGATACCCTGTCGGGCTTGGCGCAAATCGTACCCTTACATCGTCAGACATAATACTAAAATCCTCCTTAACCGTTGCCGCGTTATACTCTCATCGTTTCCGCGCTGTATTCTAACATATATTATTGCCAAAAATCGCAACGCCCTACTATAATAACAGTGGGTTCCTGAATGACTGATAAAAAATGCTTGATAATATGATAATAAAGAATAATGTTCGCATAGGCAATCAGACCGCCTTCACGGCACTGCCCTATGAGCTGCCGTTTGACTTCGCGCTCAATAACGGTTTTAACGCCTTTGAGTGGTTCTCTGACAAAAAATCATGGGGACAGGGATGGGACATTGGCGATGCCAATAAGCAGGATAGATGCCGCATCAGGGAAGAATCCCTCAAGCACGGTTTGGCTCTGTCCGTACATTGCCCCGCCCATGCTGACCCCTTATCAGACGGCTTTTCAGATGTTTTTATCAGGCACGTAGAATTCGCCTGCGACGTCGGGGCGTCAAATATTAATATTCATCTTTTCACAGGACATGGAATCGAGAGCTATCTGAAATCCCTGATTCCCTTAATAGACATCACCGCAAAGGCGCGGATTACGCTGTCCATCGAAAATACTACTATTACAGGCCCTGATGATTTTAACCGGTTATTTTCTATGATTAATAAAACCCTTTCCGCCAAACACGTAGGGATGTGCCT
>JADFXO010000345.1 GCA_015233485.1 Nitrospirota bacterium | reverse complement strand
TCAAAAAATCGCTTGAGCTTAACCCCAAAGAACTTGACGCGATGAACTATCTCGGCCTCGCGCTCATGGCCGTGGGTAAAAACGATGAGGCACTTTCATATTTTAACCTCGGTATCTCTCTTAAGCCCGGCACATGGGAGATGGTCTTCAACCGCGGTCTCGCGCTCATGGCCTTGGGAAGGGTATCTGAGGCCGCGGCGGCCTTCAGAGATACCCTTGCCCTTAATCCCAGATACGCCCAGGCAAAGAGTAAACTCGATATTTTAGAGAAAAATAATTGATACGAGATAATAATCTGAGAATGCCGGTTATCCTTGCCCTCTGCCTTGTTACGTTCGGGGCATATTTCAGGCTCAAGGACTGCGGCTTTGTCAACTATGACGATTATAAATACGTAATCGACAACTACAACATCCAGGGCGGGCTTACCCTAAGCGGCGTCTTGTGGGCATTGAAGACATCCTACTTCTCCTACTGGCACCCGCTTACGTGGATTTCACATATGGCCGATATTTCTCTCTATGGATTAAATCCGCGCGGCCACCACCTGACCAACTTGTTTATTCACATGGGGGGTGTGGCGGCCGTATTTCTTTTTCTGAAATACGCAACGGGAAGGTTGTGGCAGAGTGCCTTTGTTGCCGCGCTCTTTGCGGTTCATCCTATAAATGTGGAGTCCGTGGCGTGGGTGTCTGAGAGGAAGAATGTGTTGTGTGCGTTGTTTTGGTTTATCACCGCCTCTGCTTATGTAAATTACGCAAGGGGGCCGGCTGTTGGGCGTTACGTTGTCGTGTTATTGTGTTATATATGCGCCCTGATGTCAAAACCGATGGCCGTCACGCTGCCTGTGGTGATGCTCATTCTTGATTTCTGGCCGCTTGGCAGACTTGACTATAATAATAAAATAAAATCAGCACTGCCGTTAATCTTAGAGAAGACGCCATTTTTTGTGCTCTCCCTGCTTTCCAGTATATTTACTATATACGCTCAAGCCAAGAACGAGACCGTGGCGGCGCTATCTGAGTCTTCCCCTGGGCTTCGCCTGTCAAACGCGGCGCTTTCCTATATGACATATTTAGGGAAGGCCGTTTGGCCTGTTTCACTTTCTGTGTTTTATCCATATAGAGAGATCAGCTCACCCTGGTCCGTGGTGTTTTCTGCCCTTGCCCTGACAGCTATTACAGCGCTTGCCGTTTGGGTTAGAAAGTCCCGCCCATACGTCTTAGCCGGCTGGCTCTGGTTTGTCGTAACACTTGTCCCGGTGCTTCAGCTTGTCCAGACGTCTGCCGCCCCCATAGCAGACCGCTACGCCTATATTCCCTTTGTTGGAATCTTTATAATTGTCTCATGGGGAATTTCTGATGTCCTTCATAAAACCAGGATTATCTTGCCCGTCTGCGCCGCTGTCATAATCATTGTCCTGTCTCTTATGACATACAAACAGACCGGCTACTGGCAGGACACAGGCACGCTTTTTAAACACGCCATCGACGTGACAGAAAATAATTTCCTGGCCCACAATCTATATGGGACACACCTGCTGTCAACTGGCAAGACAGACGAGGCCATAGGGCAGTTCAAGCTGGCCCTGCGTATCATGCCGGAGTACCCGGCCCTGAATTTCAACATGTGGAGCGCCCTGATTATAAAAGGCAAGAAAGCGGAGGCAGCCCCCTATTTCGGGAAATCGCTGCCTTACTGGGCGTTTGAGGGCGATGCTCCCGTGTTCAAACTTGGAGTATCTTTCTTGAGGCAAAAAAAATATGCCATAGCGCTGGAGTTTTTTCAAAAGGTATTGGTAATCAACCCTCAAAATACATTAGTATATAAGTACGTAGGGATGGCATTAATGGGGCTGCATCAGTACGAAGATGCGCTGGCATATATAGACAAGGGCCTTGCGGCCATGACAGACAACTGGGAACTGTTTTTACAGAAGGGTCTTGTACTAAAAGAAATGGGAAGATATGAGGAGGCTATATTGAGTTTCAAAGAGGCAAGGCGCCGTGCACCGGCCACCCAAAGCATCACAGATACATTTAAATCGGTACTAACCCCGTGAGCGAAGAAAAGACAGGGTACATGCCCGAAAGGGTCTTTCTTATCTTAGGGATTGTCTTTGGCCTGTTGTTTGTAGTCATTGTGCCGCCCTTTCAGGCCCCCGATGAGACAAACCACTTCTACCGCTCGTATCAAATCTCAGAAGGCAGGTTTTTAGCTGAAAGGCGCGGTGGGGATGTCGGGGGTATGCTGCCCGAATCACTCATCAAAACGGCAAAGACGCTTTCTAAGGACATCCCCGGCCACCCGGAAAACAAACAGGAAGTCAGTGAAATCGTCGAAGCATTTAATATTCCTATTGATGAGGGCAGAAGGGCGTTTCTGAACTTCCACTACACGGTGCTCTATAGCCCTGTGCCGTTTATACCACAGGCAGCGGCGATTTATGCAGGGAGGCGCTTAGGGGGCACGGTGCTGTGGTTAGTCTATGCAGGGAGGTTGGCAAATCTTTTTGTGTGGCTTGCCCTGATGTATTTGTCAATCAGGATGGTGCCTGCCTATAAGTGGCTCTTTGTCTTTCTTGCCCTGATGCCCTTGTCGCTGTTTCAGGGGGCGTCGCTTTCGGCAGATGCCTTGACCAACGCTGTAAGCTTTCTGTTTATCGCCGCGGTGCTGAGGGCGGCCTCGGACAAAGAAAACCTTAAAATGAACCTGCTCTTCATCTTTTTGCTTTCCCTGCCCCTTACGATGTCCAAACATGCGTATTTTCCCCTGCTGTTGTGCTTTTTTCTCATACCGCGGTCATTTTTCCCTTCTAAACGGAGTTATATAATTGCCTTTTGTGTATTGTTTATAGTTAATCTTTCGGTCAATCTCTGGTGGTCGTCGAAGGTGGGCTATCTGGTAGTGGCACATAATAATGGCCTTGACGTCTCGCCACAGAGGCAGTGGAGATTTCTCATAGAACATCCGCTTAGATACGCCGGGACGTTTATCAGGACTATTGAGAGGCAGTGCCGGTTTGGCTGGTTTACCGTTGTGGGGAAGATGGGGTGGCTGGATACGAATATGCCGGAGATTTTTCAGCGTTCTTATGTATGGGTATTAGCCCTGGTCGCGGCGTTTGCCGCACCGGGGCCGCTTAATATCGGTATAAGAAAAAAAGTGATAATTTTTATATCCATATTTTTCTGCGTCTTTTTGTTTTCCACATCGGAGTATCTGATTTGGACGCCCGTTGGCAATACCTTCATTGACGGCCTGCAGCCGAGGTATGTTATACCGCTTCTGCCGCTGCTTTTTATTTTATTGGGCAATAATATTCTGGTAAAATTTTTAGGAAAAGGCCGCTTTCGTGAGTTAGTAATGGGTGCTTACCTGCTATTTTCTCTAATGTTGGCGCTATTTGTAATAATAGTAAGGTATTATGTGCAGATAGATTGAGAATGGGGGGAGTGAACAATATCGTCAGGCTTCTGCGTCCAAAACACTGGGTTAAGAACATGTTCTTGTTTGCCGCACCGTTTTTTGGCGGGGAGTTGCTCTCATGGGGGACTCTCTCCGTTGCACCTTTGGCCTTTATAGCGTTTTCTTTTGCCGCGAGTGCCTCATATATTATTAACGACATCGCCGACAGAAAAGCAGACTGCTTGCATCCGGAGAAAAGGCAAAGGCCGATTGCATGTGGTGAGGTTTCTCTGGCAACGGGCGCTGCGCTGGCTGTTGTGCTGCTTACCGTGTCGGCGGCTATGGCATTTTTTATCGACTACTCGTTCCTCGCATATATAATTGTCTATCTGGCGATACAGGCGTGTTATTCCATATACTTTAAAAACGCCGCGGTGCTGGACATCTTCTGTATAGCGTCAGGATTTGTCGTGAGGGTGCTTGCCGGAGGGGCGGCATTTGCCGTACCTATCTCGGATTGGCTGTTTCTCTCAATGTTTATGATTTCGCTCATGCTTGCCACAGGCAAGAGAATTGGCGAGGCGAAACTCCTCCATGAAAAGGCCGCGGCACACAGGGAGAGCCTGACCGGCTTCACACCGGCGCTGCTTAACGACATCCTCCTGATAACCGCCGCGTCGTCACTTGTGTTTTATGCCATGTACACAATAGAGCAGTACAAGAATTTTATATATACCGTGCCGGTTGTGACCTTCGGGCTTTTCAGATACCTGCTGCTTGCCAAAGAGGGTAGGGGCGACCCGACAGACGCTATGACGGGCGACAGGCTACTTGCCCTGACGGTAATCATTTGGCTCTTGTCCGTCGGCATGATCAGATACGGCCGCCTTGGGGGATAAACTAACGCATGAAGGTATGTTTTTATAGGTACTCATTAAGAAACCGGGGCGGCGACAAAACAGTAAGGCAAGTGGTATACTATGTTCATGAATGCCGCTATCGGGATTGAGAAAGATTTTGATCTTACAGAGATTATCAACGGAGTGGAAGTCATGACGCCTAGTCCATTCAGGAAGC
>JADFXO010000344.1 GCA_015233485.1 Nitrospirota bacterium | reverse complement strand
CGGGCTGCTGTCTTTTTATATACTGGGCAACGATGCGCCTTCGATGGAGCTTGTAAAGTCCGCGGGTATATTTGACAAGGTGGACATTATACAGGTTATGATAGAGGACATGCACAGGGTAGGGTCGGCGCTGACAGACCTTGTAGAGAGGAACTTATTTTTTGATCAATTACTCGTCCACAAAGATAAGCTCCTGCTGACCAATCCCGCGGCGGCGTATTTCCAAAAAGACAGGCTCCATATACTTGTCGCTGAGGCGATTGCCGAGATAGACAAGGTTTTTTATTCAGATTCAGCCGGCCGGGTCAAGTGGTTTATATACGAGAATTTTGAGATAAGGTATAACTACTTCAATCTGCTGTCAAACCGGATTATTTCCGGGGGCATACAGCCGGAGGATTGTCTGAAGGAGTGGAAGGCAACCGGCATTCCGCTTGACGAGCCCTTCAGCGAAGCTACGCTGCTTGAGCAGTTTGAAGAACTTCTGCAAAACGTGTAAGATGGCCGGAGTACCGAAGCCGCCAACGTGCGGCAGCCCAAATTAAATAAATAAAACACGTGCGAGAATACGGGGTGAAGGGGGATTATCCCCCTTCGTCTTTAATCCTTTAATCCTTATGCTTCCGCATTTTGAAACGAGCAGTACAGTTCCTTTAGCGATTCAAGGAAGCAGCTTACCATATATGCGGTCTCATCGTTTAGATTAACACCGCTTGCGGCGAGGTCGCGGCGAAAGTCCATCCATTGCCGGTTGTTCCATACGCCGCTGTTGTTTTGTATAAAAACCGTCGCGCTGAGGTTGAGCAGGCTCATGGCATTCTGGTTCCCAATGGCGGAGTTCCTCAGCGGCTTTAGCGATTCAAGGACAAGCCCTATCGACGTCATATCGGCGTCTGAAAGCTCAAAGCCCCTCCTCTGAAGGTCAAGCAGCAGGTCAAGCCACTTGTTATGGTCCCACTCGCCGCCGTTGAACATTACAAACTTCACGGCATAATCTACGAGCAGGCCAAAAGTCACCTCTTCTCCCGAATAGAACTGGTAATTCCCTCTGCCGCTGGTCTTGGCCGCGTACATCGCCATGTCGGCCTTTTTGATAAGGGCGCCCGCTTCGGTTGCAGATGTGGGATATATGCTGATTCCTATACTCGTGCCAATCGGACACAAATAGCCCTTTAATTCAACAGGGGCCTGCAGGGTCTCGATTATCTTGCCGGCAACGGCGGCGGCGTCTTTTTCATTTGTTACTTCGGTCAGGATAACGGTGAATTCGTCCCCGCCCATGCGGGCGGCCGTGTCGGATTCCCTGAGGCAGGACGTAAGCCTTCGCGCCGTTTCCTTAAGCAGCTCATCGCCGGCGTCATGTCCAAGCGTGTCGTTTATACGCTTGAACTTGTCCAAATCAAGATAGAGCAAGGCAAGCATCCGGTTGTTCCTCTTTGCCAGCGCAATGGACTGGCCAAGACGGTCAAAGAACATCGTGCGGTTTGGAATCCCTGTGAGGTTGTCATAAAGGGCCATGTACCTAAGCCGTCTTTGTACGCGTCTGCGCTCTATTATGCCTGCAAGCGCGTCGGCTACCGCGTGCAGGAAATCATCCGTCCTTTCATCCCTCTTATGCCCGTGCCTGACGTACATATTTACTACGCCTTGTACCTTGTCCTCATAGATAATCGGCACACAGTAGTGGCCGTGCGGGCTCATCCCATCGAATCTCACGTCGTGCCGGTCGTCTATACAGTCGGCGAAGATGAGTTTCCGGGTCAAAGCCGCCCGTCCGCAAAGGCAGTAACCGAAGGGCACCCTCGCGCAAGCCTCAGTGAGATGACCGCCAAGCCCCTGCTCTGCTACCATCTCAAGCTCTTGCTCTCCTTCGGCTGTCAAAAATATTGACCCCTTTTTTTCAAGCGCCAGCCACGAAACCGACAGAATCATCTCAAGCGTGCGCTGAAGATGCTCCTTTATCGTTATAGGCTCCAGGGAGGCGCGCAGCACCTTGCTTATAATCTTTTGTATCTCATAGTTTCTTTCGATTACCAGTTCCCGCTGTTTGCCCTGTTCTACCTGATCCTTGAGGCGCTTATCGGCCTCGGCAAGGTCAGCGCGGCTGAGTTGTACACTATCATGCAGCTGATCAGCCATTTCCATCAGCTTTTTTTCTTTCACATGTTTTTGCAGCGCCAGCTTGATAAGTATGTTTAGTTCTGTCTCTTTAAATGGTTTTATAATGTATCCTGATGGGCATGTTTTGAGCGCACGGTCCCTAAGTTCATCGCTGCTGTAGGCCGTCAGAAAAATCACGGGGATGTCCAGCTTGCCGCGAACGCGCACCGCGGCCTCTATTCCATCGACCTCGCCTTTGAGTTTAATATCCATCAGGATTAAATCGGGGAATGTTTTTTGGGCCGCCTCATAAGCGTCTTCGCCACGGGATACAGTTTCCGCAATCTCGTATCCCATTTTCAAGAGCCTGTTCTTAATCTCTAAAGCAACTATGCCCTCGTCTTCGACTAAGAGTATCCTTGCCTTCGCCACTGTGATACCCCCCCCGCAGGAAGCTATAATGTATAACAGTAATACTATATAAATATTGTCTGGTCAATGTCAAGTGATCGATAGTCACTGCAAAATAATCCATATTAAAAAAACGCGCTAAAAAATAAATTATTGCCTTGCAAGGTTTATTTAATATGTTGTATAATCCCAACACTAAAGCAAGGGCAGTTATAGATTATATTTAGTCCCAAAATTTAACAGGAGGAGAGATTATGTCAAAGAAGAAGTATGTGTACTTTTTCGGAGTAGGTAAGACAGAAGGCGACGGCGGTATGAAGGACCTGCTTGGCGGCAAGGGAGCCGGACTTGCGGAAATGACCAAACTGGGCATTCCCGTACCACCCGGTTTCACAATCACCACCGAGACCTGTAACGACTATTTCAACAACAAGAGCCAGTATCCCGAAGGTATGTGGGATGAGGTGCTGACGAACATGAAGATGGTTGAGGAGCTAATGGGGCTTAAGTTTGGCGATGCCGAAAAGCCTCTTCTGGTATCTGTCCGCTCCGGCGCGAAGTTCTCGATGCCCGGCATGATGGATACGGTTCTGAATCTGGGCCTTACGGACTCCACAATAAACGGTGTCATCAAGCGCTCAAACAACGAGAAGTTTGCCTATGACGCGTACAGAAGGTTCATCACCATGTTTGCCTCAATTGTCATGGGTGTTGACAGGCTGGAGTTTGAGGAAGTCCTCGACAAAAAGAAAGAAAAAAACAAGGTAAAATATGACTCGGAGCTTTCGGCCGAGGCGCTTAAGGAACTCGTCACTGAGTTTAAGGCCTTATATAAGAAGAAGGTGAACCAGGATTTCCCTCAGGACCCGATGGAGCAGTTGAAGCTCGCGATCAACGCGGTGTTCGGCTCATGGTTTGGTGAAAGGGCAAAGACATACAGGAAGTTAAACGGTATAGCCGACGACCTCGGCACGGCGGTAAACATCTGCACGATGGTATTCGGAAACATGGGCGACACATCGGGAACGGGTGTTGCATTTACGAGAGACCCGTCCACAGGCGAACATAAGTTTTACGGCGAGTGTTTGATTAACGCCCAGGGCGAAGACGTTGTTGCCGGTATTCGTACGCCGCTAAAGGTAGAGGAACTCGAAAAGCCGATGCCTGAGGCCTACAAACACCTGATGGAAATTTATAAGAACCTCGAAAAACACTATAAAGACATGCTTGACCTCGAATTCACTATTGAAGACGGCAAGCTCTACATGCTGCAGGTCAGAGTCGGCAAGAGAACGGCGGCCGCGGCCCTGAAGATAGCCATGGACATGGTGGACGAGGGCGCGATAGACAAGCAGACAGCCGTGTTGAGGGTAGAACCTCAGCAGCTCGACCAGTTCCTGCATCCGATGATAGACCCTAAGGTAAAGCTGAAGAAGCTCGCCAAGGGACTGCCGGCATCGCCGGGCGCGGCGGTAGGTAAGGCGGTGTTCACTGCGAAGGAAGCCGAAGAATGGGCGGAAAAGGGAGAGAAAGTCCTCCTGATCAGGCTTGAGACGTCCCCTGAGGACATTGGCGGGATGAATGCGGCAAGGGGAATCCTGACGGCAAGAGGCGGTATGACCTCGCACGCGGCCGTTGTTGCCAGAGGCATGGGCAAGCCCTGCGTAGCCGGTTGCGGCGACCTCGTAATAGACGTAAAGAAAAAGACCTGCACCGTGAAAGACACTGTAATAAAGGAAGGCGACTGGGTAACGATAAACGGCTCAACGGGTGAGTTCATCCTCGGCGAGACCAAACTTATCGAACCGTCGATAACCGGAGATTTTGCCAAGTTCATGGGCTGGGTAGATGAGTTCAGAGATATGGGCGTAAGGGCTAATGCCGACACGCCGCACGATGCGGAAGTCGCGCTGAAGTTCGGCGCCGAGGGAATAGGACTCTGCAGGACAGAGCACATGTTCTTTGAGGAAGACAGGATAAAGGCC
>JADFXO010000343.1 GCA_015233485.1 Nitrospirota bacterium | reverse complement strand
AAATTCGCCATCACAGGCGGCATGGTAATCGGCAGGAGGTATAATCTCAAGCTCGAAGGCTCTCCGAAATTAAAATTCTTTCAGGGCGTCTCAGAAAAAATCTCCCACCTAAACGGCGACGCCTCTATTTCAGTATCCCTCACCGGAGATTGGAAAACGCCTCAGATACGCGGTGAAACCGACATTAAGGACGGCTCAATCGGCTTTAAAAACGCCAAATATTTTATCAACGAGATAAACGGCAAACTGATATTTGACAGTAACAAAATGGTGGTAAGCGGTCTCACAGGACGGGTTGGAGGGGGAACGGTCACCGGGGCCGGGGCAGTGAATCTGGACGGTTTTCACATCAAACAGTTCTATCTCGATGGAAAATTAAAAGACATGCCGTTTACAGACCCCGATGGGTTTAAGCTGAAATACGAGGGCGATGTAGTATACAGAGGAACCCCTGAAAGAATTTTAATTTCGGAGAGCCTTCGAGCTTGAGATTATAACTCCTGCCGATTACCATGCCGCCTGTGATGGCGAATTTCGCCTGGCCGCTCTTCAGTGAGAAGGAATTAAATGTTATTGCCCTGTCTGCGATGGAAAGGCCGACGGGGGCGGTGTTGCTAAAAGTGAATTCACCGGCGGATAGATTAAACAGGGGCATGCTCATAGTGCCGGCAATGGAATCCCGTGTGCCGGAAAGCGCGGCCTTTCCCTCTGCATAGAGCTTTACCTCAGGAGGGATTTCCTTCATAAAACCAGTCGCGAGAAACTCGTAGTTACCCTTTTTCATCGCAATATCGGCTGACCAGGGCATTGCCTTCGACAGGGACAACCTGCCCCGCGTGGCCACTTTGCCGTCAAACATGCTGCCCGACAGCTCTATTGCCTCTTTGCGCATGGCGCCACTTACGGTAGCGGCACCGATGTTAAAACCCTTTGCCTTTAAATCCTTTGAGGTTGCGCTGAATGCAAGCGATGGAGAGTTAAAACTGCCCTCGCCGCTAAAAGTACACGCCAAGGGCCCGTCAACGTCATAGCCGGCAGCCGGGGTGTCCTTTATGTTTATAGCACATCCCCGCGACTTCACATTATACGTAAAGGCCTTAATATCATGCCACTGCCTCCCTTTTTTTGAGATTGCCATATCCGCCGATACGGTGGAGCCTCCCTTTGCAACGGTAAGGTTTTCCAATTGAATCATATCAGCCTCGTATAAAAAAGACGTAAGCCTTCCAATATTGGCCTTAAATGCCGTCAGTGCGGGTATATCTAAATTTCCGTCAAACCTCAGCCTCTGTGGAGTGCCGGTTATCTTAAATGAGGTATTTATGAGGCCGTCTGCCTGCATGGCGGCGGGATGTTTATTTGCCAGTGCCTTAATTGCAACATCTTTTGCGTTTATTGAGATGGAAATGGCCGGATTGTTGAGGTCGAAGATATGTTTCGCATCTTTCATCACGGCCGTACCACCATAGGTGCAGGTGCCGGTGTTTAACTCCGCCGCGCCGTCTTCAATTGTAAGGCGCTCTTTTACATATCTTACCGCTGATTTGGAGTGGGAAAACCCAATGCCAAAAAGGCTCCCGTTTGACAGGTCCACCGTGCCGGTTATCATAGGGTTTTTGCCCGTTCCCTTTATATCGCCCTCGTACGTGCCGGCGCCGCGAAGGTCTTCGCTGTATGGCCTCAGCAAATCGGCGGCGTCTTTTGTTGTAACTATTCCCCTTAGGTTTAAGGCGTCTGTCTTTGTGTTTAGCGTACCGGTTATTTTGCCTTCGGAGAGGGGGGTTTTTATGGCGGCCTCGTGAATCGTCACATTATCGCCGCGCACGGAGACGCTGCCTGTGATTTCGTCTATACGCTCTACAATATTTAAGGCCGAAGGGGATTTAATCTTGTCATCTTTGAGCCGGACGTATTTAAAGGCCGCGTCGGGGCTAAAGAGCTGCCCTGCCGATTTTATGTTGCCTTTCACCTTGCCCGCAGAGACGCCCGGGTCCCATTCTATCAGTTTAAATACTGGCCGGCTGTCGATGTCCTCGACGTCCACATCCAGGGTGAAGTGGGTTACTTTGGGCATATTCAGCACCACCTCTGCGCGCGTTGCCTTGCCGTTGTAGAGTTTGGCCTTTCCATCGTGAAATTTAAGTTTATAGTCTTCGTAGAGAATGCCGCAAGAGAGTGTGTCAACCTCAACCCCATAAAACCCGCCTTTTGTCATAAGTGCCTGGCCCGTTGCCTTCAAGGTCTTCAATGTGCCGGAGATTTTTGCTTTAAAAACCGTCTCGCCGAAGATGGGTTCTTTCTCTCCTATAAGCTCAAGCAGTGTTTCGACAGGGATTGTTCCTTCTGCCGAGACATCCATGTTTGGCTCTGTGCCGTCGTACCCCAGTACGCCGGAGAGTTTTATATCGCCCGCGCCCGATTCCTTCAGTCCTAAGACCCGCTTCAGGTAGTCTATTTTTATATTTGCCTTTTTGTAGAGTTCTATTTTACTGCCCTTAATATCCCCTTTTGCCCTTATCTCGGCGCCATCGGCCATTATAGAAAGAATGCTGATCTGATAGGCATCGCCTTTGGGGAGCGCTGAGGGGGTACTAATCGCCTTAAATGTAATGGAGTTGATGCGTGGCTTATTGGCCGGGTCGTGTTTCAGGGCGTTGGAGTCAAAATATATGTCGCTGAGCTTTGCCCACATTTCATGGGCGGTGAGTTGTCCTTTAATGTCTGCCGTGGAGACGGTGTAGTATCGTCCTCTGTCACTGAATTTGATTGAGGTTTTTTTTATGTCAAGGGAGACTATTTCGATAGTTGAGGAGGATTTCTTGTCTTTTTTGAACTTTCCCATCAATGTATCTATCTGTTCGCTGCCGGCATCCAGGGACAGCGTGTCGATATAGAGTTTTTGTATGGTGATTTTCTTAAAAATAAGTGGAAGTATTCTCAGGTAGGCCTTTGCCGACTTCAATTTTATTATCTGGTTTCCCTTTTCGTCTTTGATGGACAGGCCGTTGATACTGCCTTGCAGGGGGAATACGCTTACTTGCAGAGCGTCTATGGCCACGCTGTCTCCAAAGAGTTTTTTCAGTTCAACGGTCAAGGCCTCCCTTGCGTAGCGCGAGCCGTAGTAGTGGGCGAAAAAGAGACCTCCATAAACAACGGCCAGGATCAGGACAAACTTCAGGTATTTTTTCCTTAGTTCAATGTTTGCCATAGCCCCGCCATCACTGTCATTATCGTATCGAACTGTGGTTTATAGCTGCCGTTTAACACATAAAAGACGTCATGGGCAAGGCCGGACTCGGTGGTTACTCTGGCCAGGAGTATATTAAGTGAGTTGTATGCGAATATGCGCGTTATGTCATAGAGGAGGCCTACTCTGTCCGCAGCCATTATCTCAAATATCGTATATTGCGCCTTAGACTCATTATCCACCTCCAGCATGGGTTTAAATATGCTTTTCTTATTGGGATATTGTCTGATACAGGTGGTGGGGTTGCCCATAGCCACTGCGGTTATCTCTTCTTTAAGCAGTTGCTCAAGGCCGTCCCACCACAGGGCGCTCACGTTTGCTATTTCGATTCTGTCGATGATAAAGCCGATGTCGCAGCTGCTGAATGTCCTCAATGACACGATGTTAAACATCCTCGATGACAGGACACCGACAATGCCGGACAGTAGCCCCGGCCTGTCGTTAGCGGCAATGGTTATGCTTAGTGTGTCGTCCTTGTGTTTCTCCATGGAGAAGGCGCATCCTGATTGCTTGAAATCGAGAAAGAGTGAAAATTCTTTTATAACCATCTGCGGAGTGCCCGATGCCAGATAGCGCTCGGGAAGCGAGCCGATAAACTCTGTGATTGCCTGCCTTGCGCCGGCCATCTGTGCCGGCGTGAGGTCTTTTTTCTCGTCTGTTAAGTATGTGTCGATATACCGGTTAGTGTCTTCTTTGATGCCGCGCATGAATCTAAGTGTCCTCTCATAAAGGCTGGCAAGGAGGGTTTTTTTCCAGTCGGGGAAAAAATCAGGATTAACCGCCGACATATCGGCGTATGTGATAAGAAAAAGGGCATTTTAAAGGCGCTCATTCTTAATCGAATCGGAAAAAGAGGCAATCACCTCAGGCTCCTCAATATCAGAGTGGAAGGCAGTGCGGGACATCAGCAGGTGGTGCCTGACCATGAACTCAACGTCATCTCTTTCGCCCTTGCTTAGGTTGAATCTCTCCATGATGGGTTTTATTAGCTTATAGCCCTGGGCCGAGTGCATAGCGCCCCTATACTTTCCAAGGTCGTGAAACAGGAGAGACAGGTAAAGGATGTGTTTTTGCTGGTAATTATGATATGTCCTGCCTAACAGGCTGTCGGCGTCTTTGGCAAGTGCCTCCAGTGCTTTGATAGTAAACAACGTGTGCTCATCTACCGTGTAGACGTGATAAAACTCATAAACGGCTAATGACCGGAGATGCCCAAACTCAGGGATAAACCTGTCCAAAACGCCGTCGTCGTGC
>JADFXO010000342.1 GCA_015233485.1 Nitrospirota bacterium | reverse complement strand
GACGTAAAGAGCGGCAGAACGGGGCTTTTCGACATGGTCGTACTAAAAATCGCCGAAAGTCCAGCCGCGCACAGCAGAACAAATGGAGACACTACCTTCCTGGCTCTTTTTCGTATTATCATGGCCTGCATTAGACTATTAATGGTAACTTAACGCTATCCCCGGCCGCAACCGAAAAATTTATTCCGCGCGTCCGATAGCACTTGCATGGTGGATAAACCGGATCAACATGCAATTAATTTATAAAATTTATAAAAAAATTATCTTTACATCATTTAGGGGTAGAAAAATTACTCTGTAGTTTGCTAAAATTAGTGTTGTATAAGGTTGACAATAAAATCGGAGGTATTATTCATGGGTGGACAGATGGATGGACATGTAGCGCTGGTGACAGGCTCCGCCAGGGGGATTGGAAAAGGGATAGCCCTCGCGCTTGCCAAAAAGGGTGTAAACATGGTCATCTCTGACATAAACTACGAAGAGGCAAAGGCCGCTGCAGCCGAAATAGAGGCCCTCGGGGTTAAGGCGCTGCCGTTAAAGTTTGACGTATCGAACTCCGCGGAGGTCACATCAGCCTTTGCTCAAATCAGCGAGGTCATGGGCAGGCTCGATATCTTAGTAAACAATGCGGGCATTACCCGCGACGCCCTGATAATGAGAATGAAGGACGAGGACTGGGACGCCGTTATAAATATAAATCTTAAAAGCGTGTTTTTGTGTACAAAAGAGGCCATAAAGCTGATGTCGAAACAGAGATACGGGCGGATTGCCAACATAGCCTCGGTGGTGGCCTTTATGGGCAATGCCGGCCAGGCGAATTATTCCGCCTCCAAGGCAGGCATCATCGGCCTGACAAAGACCACGGCAAAGGAATACGCCAAACGCGGCATAACGGCAAACGCGGTGGCCCCGGGCTTTATCAAGACGGCAATGACAGACTCCCTGCCGGAAAAAGTAAAAGAGGATATGCTCGCTGCTATACCCATCGGGCAGTTTGGAGAAATCGAAGATGTCGCCAATGCGGTGGCCTTTCTGGTCTCCCCTCTGGCGCGTTACATTACGGGCAACGTGATTCACGTAAACGGCGGTATGTATATGTGATATGATTTTGGCGCCAATATAAAAAATTCAGCATGTTCTGAATGAAGATAAAACATATTCACGATGGAGGTCAATTAAATGGTAGAAGAAGTAGAAGGAAAGGTTAAGGAGATAATCTCAAAACAGCTGGGCATAGATATCGGTCAAATAGCGCCGGAGTCATCATTCATTGAAGACCTGGGGGCAGATTCTCTTGATATAGTGGAACTGGTAATGGCCTTTGAGGAGGCCTTCAGCATTCAGATACCGGACGAGGCCGCTGAAAAGATAACAAAGGTGCAGGATGCTATAGATTATATAAAAGGCAAACTTGGTTAATTTTAGTAAAACAGGGGTTGGACTGGCTGCCCCGGTCGAAGGATCAGAGTGAATGATGAGGTTGAATGATATGGAGAAAATAAGGGTAGTCGTAACCGGGCTTGGCCTGGTAACGCCATTAGGTATAGGCGTGGAGAAATCATGGAACGCGGCCCTTGCCGGCGCCTCCGGCATAGGCAGGATTACGCGCTATGATGACCCGAATCTCCCCGTGCAAATAGCCGGAGAGGTGGATGGGTTTGTCCCCGAAGACTACATTCATCCGAAAGAAGTTAAAAAGATGGACAGGTTCATTCATTTCGCGATGGCCGCCTCGGACATGGCTTTAAATGACTCCGGACTGAAGATAACCGAAGAAAACGCCGACAGGGTTGGCGTCCTGATAGGCTCAGGCATAGGCGGTCTTCCCGCTATCGAGCATTACCACAACGCCTATTTAGAAGGCGGCCATAGAAAGGTCTCGCCTTTTTTCATCCCTATGTTGATAATCAACCTTGCCGCCGGCAATGTATCGCTTAGGTACGGCGCTAAGGGACCGAACTCCGCCGTTGCCACCGCATGCGCCTCCGGCAACCACGCCATCGGAGACGCGTTTAAGATAATCCAGCGGGGAGAGGCCGACGCCATGATAGCAGGCGGCGCAGAGTCTGTAATATCGCCGCTTGCCGTTGCTGGTTTTGCCATTATGAAGGCACTCTCAAGGAGAAATGACGCCCCTGAAAAGGCAAGCCGTCCATTCGACATAGACAGAGACGGGTTTGTTATGGGTGAGGGAGCCGGCATATTAATCCTTGAAAGCCTTGACAGCGCCCAAAAAAGAGGGGCGAGGATATATGCCGAGATCTGCGGTTACGGGATGAGTAGCGACGCCTATCACATCACAACACCGTCTACTGACGGCGACGGCGCTTTCAGGTGTATGCAAGCGTCGCTGAAGGACGCCCAAATCCACCCGGAGCAAATAGACTATATAAACGCCCACGGCACATCGACAAAATTTAACGATGAGCTTGAGACCCTCGCGATAAAGAATTTATTCAAAGACCATGCCTATAAACTTGCCATAAGCTCGACTAAATCCATGACAGGGCATCTGTTAGGCGCGGCAGGCGGTGTGGAAGGTGTGTTTTCCGTGTTGAGCATCTATGACGGAGTCATACCCCCTACGATAAATCTTGATAACCCCGACCCAGCGTGCGACCTCGACTACACACCTCATAAAGCGCGCAAGGCCAGCATAGAATATGTGCTTTCGAACTCCTTCGGTTTCGGAGGCACAAACGCCTGTATAGTTTTTAAGAGGACGACAGATTAACTCTATGGTACTCCCTGCTCTGCTTACATCACTTGAACAATCGCTAAACTACTACTTTAACGACAAGGAGCTGCTCATTGAGGCCGTTACGCATCGCTCATACTATCACGAGTGTCTGGACAAGTCACAGCCTTATAACGAAAGGGTAGAGTTTCTGGGGGACTCTGTCTTAGGGCTTGCCATCTCAGAGACCCTTTACATTGAAAAGATTTTCTGCAAGAAAAACGACAAATTAATACATACCATTTTCAGCGAGTCCGAGATGTCGCGGTTGAAATCTCATCTCGTGTCAAAGAAGATACTCTCTCAACTGGCCCTTGATATGAACCTGGGCCAGTACCTCAAGCTCGGTAAGGGCGAGGAGATGACCGGAGGCAGGGAGAAACTCTCTCTGCTGGCTAATACCCTTGAGGCAATCTTTGGCGCTGTGTTCCTTGACGGCGGCTATGATACGGCAAAGAAGGTCATCATTGGCCTCTATCAGCCAGTTTTAACTCAGATTTTGAACAGCCACACATCTTTTGACTTCAAGACCGAGCTGCAGGAAATCAGCCAAAAACTCTTTTCCTCCCTGCCTGACTATAAACTCGCCTTAGAGGCCGGTAACGACCACAACAAGGATTTCGTTTACGATGTCTATGTAGGCGGTAAACGTATGGGCAGCGGCAGGGGCAAGAATAAAAAAACAGCCCAATCAGAGGCGGCGCGCATTGCCCTTGAGGCCCTTGCCTGTCCTAAAACGCCTGAAACACCCGAAACACCAAAAACAATAGACGACGAGCCGGACGCGCAGTACAACACGGCAGAACATAACAACAATGAATGATTTCGACAAATCAAATCCCTCCTCCCCATTAACATACAAAGACTCCGGTGTTGATATAGACAAGGCCGATATGTTCATTAAAGACATATCTCCATTGATTAAAAAAACCTTCAGAAAAGAGGTGCTCACAGATATAGGGTCATTTAGTGCCCTATTCAAACTCGATTTGAACAAATTCACAGACCCCGTGCTTGTAAGCGGCACTGACGGTGTGGGGACAAAATTAAAAATCGCCTTTATGGCCGGAAAACATGACACTATCGGCATAGACCTCGTTGCGATGTGCGTAAACGATGTACTTACCTCAGGGGCAGAGCCGTTGTTTTTCCTTGATTATCTGGCAGTGTCGGCCCTTGCGCCGCTCACCGCGCGGGAGATTATCAAGGGGATTGCCGCGGGATGTATGGAGGCCGGCTGCGCGCTGATTGGTGGTGAGACGGCGGAGATGCCCGGGTTTTATTCAAACGGCGAATATGACGTGGCGGGGTTTTGCGTCGGCGCCGTAAACAGGCCGGACATCATAGATGGCTCATCCATCGTGGAAGGCGACGTGGTTATTGGCCTTGCATCGTCCGGGCTTCACAGTAACGGCTATTCACTGGCAAGAAAATTATTCTTCGAAATCGAAGGGCATACTCATTCTACCTACATCCCTGAACTCGGCAAGACAATCGGCGAGGAGTTGCTCACGCCGACTAAGATATATGTAAAATCGGTTTTCTCTCTAAAAAAAGAACTGAAAATAAAGGGCATGGCACATATAACAGGCGGCGGGATAACCGGCAACCTGCCGCGCATTTTACCCGTCGGACTTGGAGCGTTCATTAATAAGAACTCATGGGAGGCACCCAAGATATTTGGCCTGATAAGAGATAAAGACCTCATCGGTGAAGATGAAATGTTTAAGACATTCAACATGGGAATAGGTTATACGATAGTAAC
>JADFXO010000341.1 GCA_015233485.1 Nitrospirota bacterium | reverse complement strand
CAAGCTCCTCATGGTAGGCTTCAAACGCCTTAGTCCCAACGAAAGGCGCGCTTTTGAAGGCTTCAGGGAATGGCGTTACGGCCATGTGGTTTTCAAGGTGGACGACGGCGGCCAATGCTTTGGCGTGGTCTATCTCAAACTGCCACTTCTCCTCTAAAAGTTTTACGCGCTCAGCCTCAAGCTCCACGGCCTCAGCCTCGATGTTTGCCTGTAAAACTTCTCTAAGGCTTTTCTCAAGCTCTACAAGCGCCTTAGTGGCAGCCTCTAAATCAAGGCTTATTTCCTGCCTTGCCGCCTGAGCTATCGAAAACTCACCCTCTGATACCGTGCCACCCCCTAAAGACTTCTGACGAAGGGTAACGACATTCTCATGTGCGGCCTGACTGGCAGCCTCAAGCTCCGGTATTCGTGCCTTGAGGCTCCTGATTTCGTTCGCTATGGCCTCCGGCGAAGGTCGTTTACTCTTAGTCTCACTTTTTAAAGCCTCTAAAACAGCCCAAAAACCTTTTTTACTACCCATTTTTTACCTCGTTACTGCGTGAAATTAGACGGTAAAACCGCCTCTAAGTAAAAGAAATGTGATAATTTGCCACCCGGGCCGCTGCCATCAACTGCAATTTTAGAGAAGTCAGACTTTCCCCAAGGCGTGCAGCGGGATCGACGCGGGGTTGAAATTCAAAAGCGATACTCTTGGCACCTTTAGGGGAAATATCCCCTTCGCTGTCAACTTCTACCGCGCCCCGTAAAGAATCACTTATGAGTAGTGACCGTAATTGATTTGTGCTTATTTTTATCGCTGCCACTAAACACCCCCTGCTGCCATTTTGAGTATAGATTCTGTCATATACGCTTTTAGCTTTGCGTCCTCTGATTGAGGTTCGGGGGATGGGTTGAAAAGTGAACGGTCAACCGGCGGCTCCCCCGCGGCCATCGCAAGTAACGACGCCTGCATGTACGCCTTCAATCTCTCTGTCTGCGCCTGTGGCGTTGCCATATAGTCGGCGGGTAGTGCCACCGCTGCTGTTTGTGCTGCTTGATTCGTCGTCATTAGAATCTCCTTTGGTGTTGCCGTGGAAATTGCGCCTGCTAATGCAGACGGTATTTGTGTTGTGGTCGCTTTGCTTGAGAGACTTTTTAACACCTCGTCCATTGTTTTAATTCCGTCCGCAAGTCCTGAATTAACTGCTTGCTGGCCTATGAAGATACGCCCGTCGGCCATGTCCTTTTTCACAGTTTCCACGCCCATACCACGGTTACGAGATACGGCATTGATAAACAGGTTGTAAATGTAGTCCACGGCGCCTTGAAGTGTCTGTTTGCCATCCGCCGATAGCGGCTCGTAAGGCGACGTGGCCGTTTTATGCTTACCGGCAAAAACCTGAGTAGTTTTAACCCCGTTCATGGCCTCCGCCTGAGACATATCAACATGCCGCGCCACCACCCCGATACTGCCAGCCTGTGACGTACCGGACGCCATGTAAACCCTGTCCGCTGCGCTGGCTATCCAATACGCCGCCGATAAAGAAAGATTTACAAGGGCTGCTATGGGCTTCGCCCCCCGCGAATTGTAAATCAGGTCTGACAATCCCGAAGTGCCGGACACTGTACCCCCTGGACTGTCAACATTTAGCAGGATTCCCTTTACCGCGGGGTCGGCCAGGGCGGTCTTAAGGCTATCGGCTATGGTTTCAGTGGAAGTGCCGCCGAAAAGCATAGAGAAAATATCGGGATTTTGAGTCAGAAAGCCGGATACCTCGATAACCGCCGTGCTACCCACCATCTCATACCCCGCCGTCGCGGTCGACTTCTTGAGTGGAGCGGCCAGCTTGACGCCTACGGCCTCCTGCTGTTGGCGAAGGTCGGCAATAGCCACTATTCGTTCGATGGACAGATTGTTAATCAACATTGGCCGATTATTTAGAAAATTACGCATTTTAGTTACCCCCGTACACATTCCAATTAATTACAGCCTGTACAGGCTGCCCGCTTCGCTTTATTCCCTCGATTCCTTATGGCCTGCTTAATACAGAGAAAGTTATAGTTACAGAATCCTACGTATTCCTCGTGGGTCTTAAACAGGGCTTCGTGCCGCTCTGTGAATACTTTCAAGTCGTCGTTATCAAGAAAGCCCTTGACTCCCGCGGCGCGTGTGAATTCATTAAAAAGAGTTCCCATACGAGAAAGAGTGTCTGTGTCAAGCGTTATCATCTTACCCCCATGCTGCTATTGATTGCGGCCTCTACGTGCCGCTGTTTTCTGTGAAGGTTCGATACTTGCCTTATCCCCGTCCTGATTTAACCTCAAACACCATGCACCTGATAGCCTACATACCCGTTGCAATCTCCGGCTATCCCCGTGATATTTCATGCTCCAGTCCTTACAGAAGTGCCAGCGTTCAAAGATTAGCTCACCACCGCGAACACAAGGAAGGTCAACTTGTGGCTCTGCGGCCTCTGCTCGCGGCTCGATAGCGGCTATGGCGGGTTGCGGCTGCACCGCCTCTTTTACCACCTCTAAGGGCTTGCTTGCTTGCGAAATGGCGTCTTTCCTTGCTTTGTATAGTGCCCGTATATCCCTCAAGCATTCCTCCAGTTGTAATTAGGGCACAATAGAGGGCAGGTTAGGGCAGGTTTAGGGCAGGGAAAAGCAACGAAGTGCCCTGCACATGTTGAGTGTCCACGCCACTTTTCAGCGATTAGGGCACTTAGGGCATGTTTTAGCAACATTCTATTGTATATACCTATACACGTACCTATATACACATATACTATATATATCATTTCTCTACGCATTAAGTTGATTTGAAGTGCCCTACCTGCCCTAACCTTTATAGAATGGCTTAAACACTTGTTTTTTTTAGGGCAGATAGCCTCTAAAACCTGCCCTAAACCTGCCCTATATGGCACTTGAACTGCCCTAAATCTACTGGTCATTGGCTTTTATCCCTGTAAAAAAACGGATACCCATGCTTTTTCGCTCACCAACCCCTACCGTGCTTCTTATCCGGTCATAGCATGTGCGTCTTATCACTGGTTGCTTAAAGCCCTGCTCCTCACAAAAACCTTTATAGGCACCATATAGCGTATCTTTTTGGACTTCACCCGCTCCAAGAGTGCAACACTCAGAAATAAAGGCCTCGACACTATCGTTCTGTTTTTTATATTCAGCCATAGCGCGTCGCGTATGTTCGTTCTCACTGAACGCGTCATTATCAAACAGTCTCCTCAAGCCGGATAGTGCCCGATTAAGAAGCCCTGAAAGCTCTTCTGGTGTAGTCAACTTACTTGCAAGGCTGCGGTCTGCATTTGTGCCCTCGAAGCGTTTTTCAAAAGGGATAACTACCCAACGCCGATAAAAAGCATGGGTTTTATCTCTACTCTTAGGAATTTCATTAGCTGAGAAAATCAGCCGTGCGAACGGCCTAAAAAAGAAGGGGTCCTTGTGTTTGCGTTCACAGTCGATATGGTCTCCTGAAACAATCGCTTTAAGATATGAGGTAGATTCAAGTGGCGTGGACGGCAAATCAGCGAATATATTTACCAGCTTTCCAAGTAGATCAGCTCGTTTAAATCTATTGTCGGCGATTTCTTGCAGGGGAATCTTGCTCACGTTAAATTGTCCTATAAATGCCTCTAAAAGCGTAAGTAATGTTGATTTCCCGTTCGCGCCCGTGCCCGTTAGCATGAAGGCTTTTTCGTAACGCACTACAGAGACAAGGCAATAACCAAGCATTTCTTCAATTAGCGGTATGCAATTAGGCGATAGTGTAGTTGCAAGGAATTTGTCTATCCCAGGGCACTCGGCCTTAATGTCATAAACTATAGGTATTCGTATAGTTGATAAGTAGTCTTTGTTATAAGTAAGGAGTTCGCCCGTCATAAAGTCCAACATGCCATTGTCTAAGTTGATAAGCTCTGCGCGAGGGTTTAGGCTGTCTGGTTTTATTGTGGTTAAGTCCTCAATGTGTGCTATCACCTCTGAAACATGAGCTTTTTTCGCATTGTCGCCTAATCGCTTTCGACATTCCAGTTTAATGAAGTCTATGGCTTCAGGGATATAAACGCCGTTGTGGTAGACATAAAGCAAGCCGCCCGAATTTATGAAAGAAAACTCTTTCATCAGCTCATTGCCAAGTCTTGGAGGTAGAAATTTAGGCGGTTTAACACTATAGTCGTAATAATCACCCGTGATAACCGCGTCGCTGATAGCGGGCACATGCTCCGGCACATACTCAACCGCCGCGTCGACAAGCGCCTGAAAATCCGCCGCCGTCTTGCCAAGTCCAAAAAAATCAGACGCGTCTTTGCAGTCCTTCGCGCCCGTCAAGCAGTCCGGCCATTGGATAGTTTTTACGCTTTTGGCCTTCCCGTGAAGGAGGTTACCCGCCCGTGTCGCTCCGGCCTTCCCCGCAGTGTCTTTATCGAAAGCAAAGATAACGTCCCGGCCCTTGAGAGTGTCGGCCATTGCCGCAGTAAAGTCCATGACGCTACCGGCGCTAAGGACTAAGA
>JADFXO010000340.1 GCA_015233485.1 Nitrospirota bacterium | reverse complement strand
CAACTCTCCTGTATTTTGCTCTTCTCCCATTGGGTGAGTGCTCCTTTTTCATTTTTTTGCCGTAACTCCCTGTCTTATATATTATTTTTTCCCTATATCATAATTCAACTGCTTTTTCTAGGATTATGTTATATAGGTTTACTGCCTATTTACTTAAAAAGCACTTCATCCTTGCTCAACGCACTTGAAAAGGATGATAAATTCTTACCATTTCCATCCCCACTAATCGATTAACCGGCACCTCGAAATTTCCCGATCGTATAATAAAGTATTATAAATACTATCAGCCAAAAGAATGCCGCCCATAAGTTTCCTTTTAATAAATATATAAGAAAAATAATAACAGCGAGAGCCGCGGTAATAAGAGTACCTTGTGTTCTTTGATAACACTCCGGTTCCACCGGGCCAATAGCTATTATAAATCGAATATAATCGTCTATATTTTTTATTTCTGGTATCTGAATCAAGCCTTTTTTCCGAAAGAGATGATCCAGTTCCAGTTCCAGGATACCAAGTCCGTCGTCAAATTCCCAACCTGGCTCAGATTTTAATTCCTCTGTAAATCTATCGGTCGGGCGCAGCTGCGCGGCTGGTATCGCTAATACATAAGCTATATTGTTTAGTATTTCAATGACTTGATCTTTGGGCAGCCCCGATGTTTCATAGTATTGCTGATAAAACTCATCGGGGCTTAATTCCGCCCTGCCAAGAAACCGTCTCCTCCGTGCTTTATCTCCATTGAATATCACAATAAGTATAACAGCAAGCACAATCAGGATAACGAATATAATCGCAACTATGGTCATATCTTTCAATTAAATACTCCTAAACATAAAACTGTTAACTATTACATGAGCTATTTACCATATATATCAGGTAATTTACTACAGGAATCATCTGTCGAACTATTGCATGGTTCGCCAGACAAAGTCACGTCAGGTCGACAAATAGCGTCACAATAGTTCATAACTGCAATATCCCAATCACCTTCAGCTAAAGTTGTTAATATAGCAAGCCGTCCAGTGTACTTGGCTAAGGGGTCTAACCAGGGTTTTAACCGCGGGAATTTAAATTTGCCAACATTATGTTGCCAATAATGCTGCCATGATGTTGGATGACTATGACTTCCAAGTGCTGGACGAGTTAATCCTACGTATCTATTAAGAAGTGGATTAATTAAATCAAAACTACTTATCACATTGGGCCAACTAAGTGTGTGTTTATCTATACAAGATTGCGTGCAACGCAAAAACTCTTCTCTATCCTTATCGATGTTCTCCAAAGACAAATTTATGAGTGGAGTCAAAATTTCCCGGTGAAGAAAACTTAATATTTCCTCGAAAAATTGAGCATCCATTTCTTCACCTGCTTTTACTAATTCCTCTAACTTCGAATTTAATTCGTCAATTGATTTTAATATCTCCTCCAATTTCGCATTAAATTGCGACATGTCCATATCTTCCATGTTTAGTTTCCCCTTTTAGTGTACAAAAATGATCATTGCTTATGCAATGTTTGTTTGTGTTTTGAAGGATGGGAGATAAGAGGTCAAGTTCTGCCTCGTTATCTCCAGGTTCCCCTCAATTTGCTGCTCTTTATCCTTTTGATGTAACGGTTGTAGAGACCGTCGCAAGGGCATTTACAGATGACAGCGCACCCGAGGCAAGGTTTTTGTACACGTCTGCCGCCGACTTCGACGCCTCCATCCGCAATTTGGCCTGTTCGGATAGCCGCTTTAACTCGAACTCCGCCTGTTTTACACTCTGGTTGGTTGACTCTATGTTGCTCTGTGAGTTGAGCCTGCCGGTCTGGATAAACATGTCATATGTCTTAGTCACCGCATTAGCCTCCTGACCGTACGCCCCTACATCCGCGCGGTACTTATCCAGGATGTTCTTAACCAGAGATTCAGTCTTCTGGAGAGTTGCCTTAAACCCGTTGAGTTTCGCACTATATGCGTCAAGTTTCAACTTGGCCACTTTCGACTGGTTTTCTATATTGAGAGAATTTACAGCTGCCTTTGTATGGAAACTCTCTGATTTGGCCTGATATGCCCTCACATCGGCTTCATATACTTTTACCTTCTCCATCTCCCCTTTCATTGCGGCTTCATACATATTGAACTCGGCTGTCTTCGACTGCACCAGCGTGTGATATGCCTCTACGCTGGTCTTAAACGTGTTCAGCCTCGCTTGTTCAAAATCACCGTAAACCTTCGCCGCCTCCATTTCCGTCTTATATACGGCTATCATCGCGTTCACCGCTGAAATCTGCTCCTTGTACGTATCCACCGCCGCCTGTCTCCTGTGTTGCTCTTCGCTTAACATGCCGTCAAGCTCCGTCTTGTAGATTTGCATTTGAGTAGAGGCCGCCCGTATCGCCGCCTCATGCACATCTGCCGCCGTCTTATACGCGCCTAGTCTGGCCTTGTATCTCTCCACCTGCAGGTTGTATAGCTTTATCCCCGCGTCAAGCACCGCCTTGGACGCGTTGAGGCTGCGCTCTTTCAACGAATTGTGAAAGTGTATCAACAGGCTTTCAAGCGATATGGCCTTGTCCAGCGAGTATTTGCGGTTTTCCACATATAAATCCGCCCGCTTTATCGCTATGTCCCTTGTCATCGATGATGCGTCTTTTACCGCCTTGTTTCGGGCGCCTTCCTCCAGCGACAGCAGCGCCCCCGTCGGCATCATAAATCCATACGCCGCATAACCGCGTCTCGCCTCGCCAATCGCCGTCTGCGCCTCAATGTTTTGTCTATCTTTGGCGCGTTCCCACAACAGCCGTTCGTCCTCAGGATTAATCCCCGTGCCGCCTTTTTTCACGTCGTTTATCAGCAACGTCTCAATTGCCTCTTTTAGAAGTGAAGTGTACTCTTGCTCGTTAAAGTCGTAGTGCGCTGACCAATCGCTGTATAAGTTGGACGGCACGATGATGTCATCCTCCGGCATTGTCTCCGTAAATGGCATGATAGATATTGACGGAGGACTTGGAACGCCAAAACTCGCCAACGCCGGCGGCTCAGGGATACTGATTGCCGGCTTTTCCGGGAGACTATAACTTGCCCCTATCTCCGGCATTACAGGCGCGTCGGGTAATGTCGCGTCCGTTTTATCAGGATAGTTCAACACCGGCCTGTCTACGTTAAACTCCGGTACCGTTACAGGGTCAACAGCGTCGATTGAGAAGTCCGGCACCTCCGGCAATGGCGCGTCAAAGCTGGTTATCGCCGGGCTGTCCGGCTTCATGCTCATTATTTTGTCGAGCGCCTCAGTAGATTTGTCATAAACAGACCAATCCCATATCACCGGCTTGTCAACTGTCAGCTCCGTCGATGCGATACTTGAAAGGTTATCGACAAACTGCTGGGCATTGCTCAACTGGTTCTGCGCGAAGCTTTGCGCCGTTTTTACTATCTCGTTCGGGTCAGTTACCGCCATGTCTCTTTCCTCCTGATGTATTACAAGTTAGGCGGTAGGATTACCGCCTTGTGAAACACTTAAAAATTAAAGGCATTGAGGGCGCCGCCCTCAAACTCCCGCAAGGAGGGTAACCCTCCTTGACCTGTACTTGCCTCAGCCTTTACAGTCATATAGCGTATTATAGCATATAGATATTAAAAAGTATACATATTATATTAGATATAATGTAATAAATATTATTTATCGCATGGGCAGCGCGCGGCAATTCTCAGGGATAGATAAAGGGGGCACAACGGACACTACAAAACGATGGCGCTTACTTTACTATGGCGCTTACTTTTTTTGACTGCTTTTGGGTATTACATCAAGATTTTGGTATAACATCAAGTTCCATGAGTTGATTTCTCATTGTAAATCCCTTCAAACAAGGGATATTCCCCGCACCCCCCTTGTACTGAACCATGACCTTATGGCTCTGGCCCATGCCCTCCGGGACGAGCAGCCTTTTTATCTTTATGGCCTCGAATTGGTAGTCTTCGTTCATCGGTATTTGAGAGATCAACTCATCAATTCCCAACGATAAGAGGAATGTCCCTTGCGCGGCATACCCCACGGGCGCAAAACCGTAAAGAAGCCCCCATTTCCCCAGTGCCGAGAAGTTGACGTGCGCGGTTATGTCCTGCCGGCCAATGTTCACGTAAGGATTTTCGGAGGTTTTATGCCGGTGGTAACACAGCAGTGTGCCGCGTGAGCGCCCCGGTTGGTAATACTGCCACGCAGGAAACCCATAATCAATTGTAAGGATAAAACCTTCTCTTAGAATTGTTGAGCAGTCTTTAAGCCAATCCCTTACGGCAAGGTTTATTTCTGTCCTGTAAGTGGACTGGATTCCTGCCTCCGCAGGAATGACAGGATTAGAAGATGTGGGTTGGATTCCCGCTTTCGTGGCAATGACAGGATTAGAGGATGAGGTTGAGTCCCTGAGTACATCAATATTAAACTCTTCCACGTATTCTAATATCTCTTTAGACGGCTCAATTAGTACCTCATAGAGATTATCTCCTTCGGCGGCGACCCAGACCTCTTTTAGTCCG
>JADFXO010000033.1 GCA_015233485.1 Nitrospirota bacterium | reverse complement strand
AGGGAACTTGGCGTTGGGATGTCCCCTGAAACATCTGTTGGTTTCGTAAAGGGAATGATGGGTGTTCAAAAACAAATGTATGATATGACTCGCGGTGTTGGAGATGTTGATGAAACTATAGCTCACATGGTTGCTGGATTCAATATGAATATTCCCGAAATGGGATTGGAAATGCAGAAGGGGCCGGAAGAGTTTTTTAAATTTTTGCAAAGTAAGATGAAGGGGGCGTCAAAAAATTCTATAAATCTCAGGTATGCGACGGAGTTTTTAGAGAAGGACATGAATTTGTCGGCTGATGCCGCCAACGCATTTGTTATGGGTATAGATAATGTGAGTAAGTCGGCTGCCGCTTCCAAGCTTTCTATTGTTGATGTCAATAAGTCTATTGGTGCGACAGAAAAATTTGCAAATGAAAGTGGAGTTGGATTAAAAACATTTGGCGATAGGCTGAAGCTGACCTCCGAGTGGGTTGGTAAGCATATATTCGAGACAATAGCTTCAGAAACTGATGCGGCGTCAACGTCTATTTCGAGGCTTGTTGGAAAAGGCGGAAGGAACATAACGGAACTTGTTAAAAAGAATGGGCCGCTGGGTAAACTGTTAAAATTTTCTTTTTTGTATAAGGAACAGGGGCCAGCGGCTGCGTTTGCTGTTCTTGGAAGAGAAATGGCAAAGTTTGCCCATGTGAGCATGGCGGATGTTTTTGATCTTTTTGATCCCACTAAGAGTAAGAAGGCCGGAGAGAAACTCGCTGTTGCGTTTAATCTGATTATTGGGAAGGTGTGGCAATCAATTAAATCAATGTGGCCGAATGTGAAGAAAGAATTTATCAAAGTTTTCGATGCTTTGAAACCAGTAATTATTGATTGGGGCCAAAAATTGTTTGACGAGGTTGTTAAGCTTTTTAATAAATTACCCGATGTGCTAAAGATTGGGCTTGCTGCTGTTGGTGTTGGTGTTGCGATTAAAAAGCTTGGAATAGGAACAGTTGCTGGAGCTGGTATTGGAGGGGCAATTGGTGGGACTAAAGGAGCTATAATAGGTGGTGCCGCTGGAGCAACTATAGAAGGTGTTACAAAGGCTATTCAAGAAATGAGAGGCTCAAATCCCGCTGTTCCTATGTATGTAAAAGATGTCGGTCTTGGATTAGGAAAGGGTGGAGCTGGTGTTGTTGGTGGTTTAAGTACAGATGCAGGGATGGTAAAAAAGATGGCAGCGTTTTTAGGTCAAGCAGCTATTGTTGCAGCTATTGCCGGTACTGCTTTTAGTGTTACCACCAGCCTGTTACACACAACTGGTGCCGATAAATGGCTCGAAAAAGTTGGAGGGAAAATTCATCAGGGGGTTAGCGATTTTTTTGGCACATCTAATAAAGCGAAATTGGAAAAGGCGATTACCAAATTTGAATCCATCGCTTCAAGTGGTGACGAAGCATTACAGACTCAAACAAGTGTTGACGCCTTAAAAAGCTTGGAGAGTGAAATAGTGAACTTAACGGCGGCTATGACTGGGAGGGCTACTGCTCCTGTTAACATAACACTTAAAGGCGATATTGGTGATATTTTAAGCAAAGTTCATGCTCAGGTTGACAGGGTTTTTTAGATTGAGGTGATTATGTCTGTTGATGTTGAAAAAAATTCGCGTCTTCGTGTTTTTACACTTTCTGTTATAGGTGGAGTGGAATTTTGGTCTGACGATTCGCTTCCTGATTTGTCTCAGGATGACAGCGATAATTCTGCTAAATATACCGAATATGACCTTATTGATGTTATTGCGTTTAAAGCTTATATGGACGAGATTTTGTGGTGGGGAGTTGCTCTGGTAAACATGTTTTGGAATGCTCTTAGATCACTTGAAGAGTACAAGGTGACATGGGTTGACAAAAATGGATTTTCTAATACGTGTATTGTCTATGGCGACGAAATGGCAAGCGACAATGTTGAATACCTTGTTTCCACTGGTGTTGACTCGGCAACGATTAAAAAAGAAAGAGTATTTGACATTATCCGTGTAGCGTCTTCAAGAAGAATGTTTGGGATAATTAAATGAAAGCTGATTTTAATAACCCCGTTATTTTTGTTACTTATAACGGAAAGTCACTTGTAGAAAAATTTAAAGGCCCTTCTCCGAATGGGTGGCTAACTTCGTGTAATATTATTACAAAGTACAATGGATATGCAACTTTTGATGTGGTTTTGTCGCTTCCATATAGCGATGCGCTCGATTTGTTGGCAGATTTCGTTGGTAGAAGAAACCAAATAAATTTAGGGTCTGATTGGATGTCTGTTCAACTTGGTTATTATCCGAATTATTTTTCGCCAGTATATTATGGTTTTGTTACGGATTTTCCGAGCATTAGCTTTGGGGCAACATCGACAATCACGTTTAAGGGAACTGGTGGGGAAAAGAAGTTGTTTACAAATAATCAGGCAAAAGAGTATAAGGGTACGCTGTTTTCTATTATTGTCCAAGCTATGCAGGATGGAGGTGTTGTAGTTGGAGAAAATCAGCAGGGTACACTTGCTTCAATTAAAGATCAAATATCTAAAATGGATAGTACCAATGGCGTGAATTCAACCGTTTTTATTACCAGAGTGGCTGGAATCTTGTTGAATTCGATAACGCCAAACAACGGAACGCTAACAAAGAACGAGAATAGTTGGAGTTTTATAAGATCAAATGTAGAGTCCGTTGGACTTAAAGTTTATATTGCTGGAAGTGTAATGGTTATTTTCGACATTACTGAATCCGCGAGTGATACGCCCGTTGCCACGTTTGTTTTATTCGGTAGTTTCAATAGTCAAGCAAGAACCTTCCCTGTAGAGGAAATAAATATAGATTATTTGCCGACGACTTGGATGGGTGCGGGAACGCAGGTTCAATTTGTTCCATTTGAACCAACAAAAGGTGGTTCTGGTCAGGCTTCTCAAAATAGCCCGAGTGATGGCGCTGCCCCCGGCACCAGTGTTTTGACGACTTCAGAAGCTGGGCAAATCGGAGAAGACGTAACTAAAAAAGTTGTTGTTGATGGAAGCCAGTCAAATTCACAGGCTAATGCCAAGTCTTCTGGAGAGACTGCTGGGAATCAAATTATTTCTTGTAGTTGCAAGGTCGATACTATTGGTATACCTGATATTTTTCCCGGCGATCTTGTTAGGACAGAGCTGGGAAGAAGTGAGCTTGCGTGGAATTGGGGTGTAATCGAGGCTTCGCATGATTGGGATGGAACTTATAAGAGTAAGTTCACCTTGATAGTTGGTGGGAATGTTCTTCTTCCAACCAACGAGAAGGAAGCGCCAAAATCAGGAGCTGTAACTGTTGATCCAACGCCGCTCCAAAGTGCAAGGTAAGTATGAACATTATATCTGATCTTGTTTCTACGGTTAAGAGGTTTGGAGTGGAGTTTGTTTTTAACAGGTACTATGGAATTTACCCTGCAACTGTTTGGGACAATAAAGACCCCAATGGGATGGGTTGTGTAAGAGTCAATTCGTTGATTTTCGGACACGTTGATAATAGGGGTTTTGCAACTAAGCACAATCAATGGGTGGTTCCGCTTTTTCCCGATATGATTTATGATCCACCGGAGATAGGTTCCGACGTTTGGATTCAATTTGTGTCTGGCAATATAAATTCACCAGTTTATGTTGGGACAAGAAGGGTTCCCGGTGATTCGAGATTTTCTGAGTTTCAGGCAAAGGCAAACCAGTCCCCGAAAAAGCGAGCAATTAAAACGTCCGGTGGTCTTACAATTTCGTTTGATGATGAAGCAAACGAAATAAAGATTGTAGCGGCAGGGAACACGATTTTGATTAATAGTTCTGGAGTTAAGATAAACGAAAGTTATCTTGTTACGGAGAAGTTTCTCGATTTTATGAACGCGCATGTCGAAGATTTTGGCCTTGGTAACTTGGGTGCGCCAGTTCCGTTGAACCCTGCTAAAACGCTTCCTGATTTTGTGCAGGGGTATACTACAAAAGCCGATTTCAAAACTGATAAGGCTGGTTGATTATGCCGATGGATGCAAATGTTTTAAAGACGGCAATGAAACCCGATATTTTATCTGCTCTTCAGGCTGTCGGAGTTGATACTGGAACGACAAAAGATTCAAAGGATAAGGTTATTTTAAGTTTGGCCGATAGTCTTGCACAAGCAATAGCGACCGCCGTTGTTACTCATATAAAGACAAATGCAGTGGTTTCGGTGAATGTAACCACAACAGACGTTACGGCTTGTCCGGCTGGCCCCGGAACTGGGTCAGGTACAGGAACTGGTGTTGGAACCGTGTCATAATTTGGTGCAACCGATTGCACATGATAGGTAGATAAAAACTGATAAAAGGAGAAGTTATGAAAAAAGTAAGTATAATTATCCCGACCTATCAGCATCTTCGAGACTGTTTACAGCCTTGTTGCGAAAGCATTGTAGAAAACACGGTATTTGATGGAAAATATGATCTCGAAGTTTTGGTAGTAGCAAATGGATGCACAGATGGCACCCAAGATTACATTAAAGGGCTGGGAGCGCCATTTCGTCTGATAGACAACCCCGAACCTCTTGGGTATCCAAAGGCCGTAAATATGGGCTTACGAGAGGCTAAAGGGGATTTCCTAATTTTGCTTAACAATGACACTATTATTCTTGATCCAAAAGAGCGGGGGAACTGGCTCGACATTTTGATTGAGCCTTTTATAAAAATACCGAGATGTGGACTTTCCGGCCCGATTATGAGTTTCAGTCCAGAGGCTCAAACGCCTTTCCTTGTTTTCTTCTGTGTGGCAATATCTCGGTGGGCATTTGAACGTATAGGGTTTCTGGATGAGTCTTTCAGTCCCGGTGGATGTGAAGATATTGATTATTGTGCAAGGGCAACGAAAAACAATGTCAATTTTGTAGAGGTTTCAAAAAGAAATGGTAATGATGGAGATAAAAAAGTAGTTGGTGATTTTCCGATTTTTCACGAAGCCGAAAAAACGGTAGGTGAAATTGAGGGATGGAAGGAAATTTTTGACAGGAACACGGAAATTATACGGGGAAGATATTCTGGAGGAAAGGGCGAACCTAAGAAGGCTGAAGATTCCGACAAAAGTGTTACATGCGTTATTTCCACAAGAGGAAGATACTATACGACTTTACCTCTTGTTATAATGGCTGTTTGTAACCAGACTGCGAAGCCAAAGCACCTGATTGTTTTTGATGATGGAGAGCACAAGGATTTGAGGAGTGATCCTGTTTATTCGCACCTTTTCCAGATTATTTCTGCAAGTGGTATTTCGTGGCAGGTCGAATTTTCTGGTGGTTGTGGGCAAGTTCTGAATCACATTGCATCTGTTGGAATGGCAAAAACTACATGGATTTGGAGGCTTGACGATGATAATGTTCCAAAACCTGATGTGCTCGAAAAATTACTGTTTCATGTAAAAGAAAATGTTGGAGCTGTTGGTGGAGCTGTTATAGATGCAAAAAGTGTTAAAAGACCGCACGCTCTTGCATCGAATAGTATAGGAGACATTTTTCTTGGCCTGAATGAACAGTGGTTTGATTATCCAAAAGGCACGCCAGCAAAGGAAGTTGACCATCTGTATAGCACGTTTATTTATAGGAGAGATATAGCAGAGTATCCCGATAACTTGTCTCCGATTGGTTTTAGAGAAGAGACTATTTTGACGTATGAAATGAAGCAGAGAGGGTACGTTAATATTTTTGAGCCAAATGCTGTCACATGGCACTTTTGTAATCCCGAAGGAGGAATTAGAGATAAGGGGCATGATGAAAAGAAGGGTGAGTATATCGTAAATGACGAAAGAGTTTTTGCCTCTCATCTTGTTAAGTGGGGAGTAAGGCCAACAGAATACGCGTTTGCTGTTCTTAAAAATGGTCTTGGAGATCACCTTGCGTTTAAGAGTGTATTGCCACTCTTTCGAGAAAAAAATAAGGGGAAGAAAATAGTTCTTTTCGTTTCTATCCCAGAAGCATTTTATGATGTCACGGACGTTACCCTTGCATCTATAGCTGATGCCGAAAGCTTGCTTGGCGATCAAGTAATCGAAAGAATGAATGTGTATGGATTTATTGCAAGAAATAGAGGGTTCGATAAAGGTCTTCCGTGGGCATTCAAAAATGTGTATGGTTTAAATGGAGAACCGGAGAGAGGTAGATTCGGCACAGATGAGGTGATTAGCGGAACTGGAGACACCATAGTTATTAGTCCATACAGCTTTTACCCTTCTCACCCGAAGAGTTACCCATATTGGAAAGAGCTTGTTGCTTTGATTCGAGGAATTCCCGGTAAGAAGATAATTCAGATAGGTATAAGTGGCGAAGAGCGTATAGAGGGGGTTGATGAGCATTTATTGAACCTTCCACTTAAGAAGATCGAAGACCTGATTTCCAAGAGTAGATGTTGGATAGGGGTTGATAATTTTTTGCAGCATTTAGTGAACACAATGAGTAAGATTATTAAGGGAGCGGTTATATTCGGAGTTTCTGACCCGAATATGTTTGGTTACAGGTACAATAAATGTATTTTAAAGTCGAGACGATATTTACGTCCAGACCAACATGATGTGTGGACGGGGGTTAAACAGGATAAAGAAGTATTTGATAGTTCGGAGATCGTTTTTGATAAGATAAAGGAGATGCTGATATGAACAAAAAATTGACTAAAAAGAGATGGTAATATGGGTGTAATCAGACAGAATCCGACATACGGCTCTGGGTACTCCGGTTATAGTGGATACTCTGGGTACTCTGGGTATGCCGGTATTTCCGGATATAGTGGGTATTCAGGTTATTCAGGGATTTATGGATACTCTGGTTATAGTGGTAAGTCTGGAATATCAGGAAGACAGGGATTCAGTGGGTACTCTGGAACAAGTGGATATTCAGGTGAAAGTGGGTACTCTGGTTACGTAGGGAATAATGGTGATTCAGGTATTTCTGGATATAGTGGTGTCTCAGGCTATTCAGGTATTTCTGGCGAAAGCGGAACAAGTGGAAAGTCAGGTTTCAGTGGCTACTATGGGGCCAGTGGGTATTCAGGAAATTCTGGATATTCTGGTGTCAATGGATCAAGTGGTTATTCAGGGTACTCCGGTATTTCAGGACATTCTGGAGAAAGTGGGAAATCAGGATATAGTGGATATAGTGGATTAGGAACATCTGGATATTCTGGTTACAGAGGACTCGACGGGTCTTCTGGCTATTCAGGTTTTTCTGGTTATTCCGGGAAATCCGGTTCAAGTGGTTATTCCGGGAAATCCGGTTCAAGTGGATATTCTGGATATTCTGGCTATTCAGGATATTCCGGGATTTCTGGAGAAAGTGGATATTCCGGTTATTCAGGGTACTCTGGAAAATCAGGGTACTCTGGGCATACAGGAACAAGTGGGTATTCAGGTGAGAGTGGGTATTCAGGTATCAGTGGCTATTCAGGTTATTCTGGGTACTCAGGATATAGCGGGGTTTCTGGCTATTCAGGAATAAGTGGACGATCAGGATATAGTGGCATCTCTGGAACTTCTGGTGGAAGTGGTTACTCCGGAATTTCTGGATATTCAGGATCAGGAATTTCGGGGTATTCTGGTTACAGTGGCAAAAGCGGCACAAGTGGTGTCTCCGGTTATTCTGGGAGTTCAGGTTATTCTGGGTATAGCGGCACCTCTGGATATTCCGGTTATTCAGGAATATCCGGGTATTCTGGATATAGTGGCCATTCTGGGTCAAGTGGTTTTTCTGGATTTAGTGGATATTCCGGTTATTCTGGAATCTCTGGTTATTCCGGATATTCCGGGCTATCTGGAACCAGTGGGCTACGAGGTTATTCAGGTCTTTCTGGATTTAGCGGTTATGTTGGTACAAGCGGAACAAGTGGAGAATCTGGCCGATCAGGATATTCAGGAATAAGTGGTTATTCAGGAATAAGTGGTTACTCGGGAATTTCTGGATTAGATGGTGATAGGTACGCTACGACATCTTCAGATTCGCTTACCATAGGATTAGGTACAAGGAGTTTTACTGTTGGGAACAAACTTTCATATACAATAGGTCAGGAAGTTATTGTAGCTTATGATAATGTAAATAGGATGTTTGCCGACATAATTTCTTACAATGGCACAACTGGTGATATTTCAGTTGATGTTACGGCGGTTGTTGGGTCTGGAACATATTCTGCATGGGAAATAGGTCTTGCTGGCGCTGTAGGTCAATCAGGGTATTCTGGTTACTCTGGAATTTCCGGTTATTCAGGATACTCTGGCTATAGTGGAATTTCTGGTTATTCCGGAATTTCCGGTTATTCTGGAATTTCTGGATATTCCGGCTATAGTGGAATTTCTGGATACTCTGGTTACTCTGGTTACTCTGGTTATTCAGGCTATTCTGGGTACTCTGGATATTCAGGATATTCCGGAATTTCAGGTTATTCCGGAATTTCAGGATACTCCGGATACTCTGGAATTTCTGGATATTCAGGATACTCTGGCTATAGCGGTATTTCAGGATATTCCGGCTATAGTGGTATTTCAGGTTATTCCGGAATTTCTGGCTATTCAGGGTATTCTGGGACAAGTGGCTACTCCGGAATTTCTGGTTACTCTGGAGACTCGACATCTGGCTATAGTGGTATTTCTGGATACTCTGGAACTTCAGGATATTCCGGAATTTCTGGATATTCCGGCTATAGTGGAATTTCTGGGTACTCTGGCTACTCGGGTTATTCCGGCTATTCAGGTATTTCTGGGTACTCCGGCTATTCAGGAATCAGTGGCTATTCTGGTTACTCTGGTTACTCTGGTTATTCAGGATACTCCGGGATTTCCGGGTATTCCGGTATTTCAGGTTATTCCGGAATTTCTGGATATTCAGGGTATTCTGGGACAGGTGGCTACTCCGGAACTTCAGGATACTCCGGATACTCTGGAATTTCCGGTTATTCAGGATACTCAGGTTACTCCGGAATTTCCGGTTACTCTGGCTATAGTGGTATTTCTGGATATTCCGGCTATAGTGGAACTTCAGGTTATTCCGGCTATAGTGGAATTTCTGGTTACTCTGGTTATTCAGGCTATTCTGGTTATTCTGGTTATTCCGGGTATTCCGGTATTTCGGGTTATTCTGGAATTTCTGGATATTCAGGCTATAGTGGAATTTCAGGTTATTCCGGAATTTCCGGTTATTCCGGAATTTCAGGATACTCTGGCTATAGCGGTATTTCTGGTTATTCAGGCTATAGTGGAATTTCAGGATACTCCGGAATAAGTGGGTACAGCGGATATTCCGGTAGCGGAGTTTCTGGTTATTCAGGTATTTCCGGATATAGCGGCATTTCTGGTTATTCAGGAATATCTGGTTACTCTGGATACAGTGGTTACAGTGGAATCTCTGGATACTCTGGAACCAGTGGATATTCAGGAATTAGTGGTTACAGTGGGATTTCTGGTTGGTCTGGTTACTCCGGATATTCTGGGATTTCAGGATATAGTGGCGCTGGTGTTTCTGGCTATTCAGGTATCAGTGGCTACTCTGGAATAAGTGGATACTCCGGCTACTCAGGTATTTCTGGGTATTCTGGCTATAGTGGGTACTCAGGGAATAGCGGTTACTCTGGTTATAGTGGAATTTCAGGGTACAGTGGATATTCTGGAAGCGGAATATCTGGTTACTCTGGTTATTCCGGTTATAGTGGGATTTCTGGATATTCAGGGTACTCTGGAATTTCTGGGTACTCTGGCATAAGTGGATATTCTGGATACTCAGGTATTTCAGGTTACAGTGGTATTTCTGGGTATTCAGGGATTTCCGGTTATTCAGGGAACCTTTCTACTGATCCTTCGTTTAACTCGGTAACTATTACTGGTAATGTTGTTGGAACGGCAAATGTAGTTGTACCTGTACGATATGGTACAGGTGATCCACCCGCTACGGCAGGGATACCTTATGGAACGATTTATTTACAATATGTGACTTAGGAGATATTTATGTCCTCTGCTCTTGGGATGATTGCTTATAAAACTGGTGGAGTAGCTTGGATGTGGGGTTCAGGCACGTATGGTATGATTGGTGCAAATACGGGTACTACCACTTCATATTCATCGCCAGTTGCAGTTGTTGGAAACCATTCTTTTATTATGATTTGGGCAGGAATAGATAATGGAGTAGGTTTGAAACAAGACGGCAGTGCTTGGGTATGGGGCGGAGGGGATTATGGTCAAATAGGGAATCAGACGCAAAATTCATATTCATCCCCTGTCGCAGTAGTTGGTAATCATAGTTTCATATCTTTAACAACAGGAGCACGTTTTTGTTTAGGATTAAAAACTGACGGCTCCGTATGGACTTGGGGTAATAATGGGCAAGGTCAATTAGGTAATCAATCTACAGCTAGTACATCGTCACCTGTAGCAGTCGTTGGAAACCACAGCTTTAGAATAGCTTTGGCTGGAGGTATAACATCAGAAGGATTTTGTGCCGGATTGAAGGCTGATGGATCATTATGGACTTGGGGTGATAATGCTTATGGTCAATTAGGTAATAATTCAACTACGGGTACTTCCTCTCCTGTTGCTGTTACAGGAAATCATAGTTTTATATCTTTTTCTATAGCAGACCGCACTATTATAGGATTAAAAGCTGATGGCTCCGCTTGGGGATGGGGATATAATAATTTTGGATGTTTGGGAACACAAGCTAATGTAGGCGGTAATTATTCCTCTCCTGTAGCTGTCGTAGGAAATCATTCTTTTGTTGATGTTCATACTGGGCCTTTATGGACAGCCATAGGATTAAAGGCTGATGGTAGTGCTTGGTGTTGGGGAAGTGGAAGTGGAGGACAAATAGGTAATAACACAGTTAATTCATACTCATCTCCTGTTGCAGTTGTTGGTAATCATAGTTTTATACAGATTAATTCTATAGAAGGTAATGTATGCGCGGGCTTAAAGAGTAATGGATCTATATGGACATGGGGAACTAATTCTTATGGACTTATTGGTAACAATACGTTAAACAATTATTCTTCACCTGTTGCCGTTGTAGGTAATCATAGCTTTTTAACCATGAGAACTGGGCAGGATGTTTGTATAAATGTTGGAGGTGTATGGAAACGTAAACCATTCCTTTTTGTAAATAATTCGGGAACGTGGGAAAGGATATACTGGAATGAAAAAGTAAATGTATCCGGTACATGGTGCCGTATGGCGAGGGAAATAAGATGAAACTTGCTATTGTTACTTTATGTATAGGTGATGAAAGTAAGTCAATTGCAGAAATTACGCATCCAACGATTAAAGCCTATGCAGATAAATTAGGAGCAGATTTTATTTTAATAGATACTGAATCAGTTTCTGCGATTTCTCCGCACTGGGCTAAATTTAAACTTTATGATTTGTTGAATAAGTATGATAGAATTATTTACTTTGACACCGATCTTATTATTCGTGATGATTGCCCGAACTTATTTGAAATTGTTCCTTATAACCAAGTAGGAGCATTCAACGAAGCAAAATTTATGCCCAGAGAATATAGTTTGATTGAAACAGCCAGAGCGTATAGTGTTGATTGGGAAAAGCTGAGATGGAATGGAAAATATTATAATACTGGAGTGCTTGTTTTTTCAAAATGCCACAGAAATATATTTAAAAAACCTGAAATTGAATATGCAAATTATTTTGAACAGAGCTATTTGAATTTAAAAATAGCTCAGGAGGAAAGTGCCAGAACCGTTGAGGACAAAACATTAATGTATGATCTTCCTTACCAGTTTAATAGGATGACGTGTCTGGATTTTTCTGGTGATGAAAGACACGCTTCTTATATTATTCATTATGCAGGGTATAAATATGTTGTTCCGGTAGATTCTGTAAAAGCTTTGATGAAAAAAGATGTAGAAAAATGGAAATTAGATGCTCCAAAATACGAATACAAAAGGCATATTATTGTAATTGTTTCTGGTGGGCTTGGAGATCAGATAGATGCTGAACCGTCAATCAGGTTTCTTCAAAGGATTTATAAGGATGCTGATATTCATATAACAACGCACTGGCCCAGATTATTCAAGCATTTAAAATATCCCGTATGTTTGCATAATGATTTTATAGCTAAAGAGGATATCCCTTATTTTAAAATGTTATCGTTTCCTGACCCTTCGTCAATGACTTATTCTGTAGTTAGTAATTGAATGTGTCATACGGTTGATTATTGTTCTTTGGCAATGTTACATCGTACCTTACCGCTTAGAGATAAGATTATAGGTCTGCCGGTTGATAATTCTGATGAGGAGGAGTTGGATGCAACTCTTGGTGGGTTTGATTTAAGTAAATCTATTCTTATTCACCCCGGAAGGCACTGGGAAAGCAAAACCTTTCCTCGGAAATGGTGGCAAGAGATTATAAACAAGGTTTCTGAAAAAGCCCCTGTTTGTCTTATCGGAACTGATAGCCATGAAAATAGAGGGGCGTTTCAGCTTGATGTTCCAAGTAATTCGTTCAATTTAATTGACAGAACATCTATTGGTGGGCTTATAAGCGCTGTGGCACGAGCACCTGTTTTAGTTTCAAATGATTCAGCGCCAATTCATATAGCCGGAGCATTTGATAATTGGGTAGTTCTTATTCCGACTTGCAAGCATCCGGATCATGTGTTGCCTTATAGAATAAGTGAAAATGGTATGGTTTCAAATTACCATAAAGCATTTGCTCTGTATAAAAAATTAACCTTTGATAATTGCGATCAGCGGCCAACTACATGGATTGATGGTGGTTCGTCAGCGGAATCAAAGGGTGAAGGTTCATGGGAAGAGTATTTGCCCACAGTACAAGAAGTTTGTGATAAAATAACTACAATTTATGGAGGATTATTATGAGTATGACAGAAGCCCAATTACTTGCTGATCTTGCGTCTATTTATCTTTCAGTGTCACCAAACCCTATGGTGTGTAAAGTTCAAGACGATAAAAATATAACACAAATGTCAGTTGAAGTTTTAGAGTCTGGTTTATCTGAAAAAGATAAAAAGCCAATAGCCAACAATAAACCAGTTTTATATTTTGTGTACAAAAGGGGGCAGGGTGGACTTGAACAAGCTTTTTATAGTGGAGATCAGCCTTATAATACTGCTTTAAAAGATGTGACTATATCTGCGTCGTCATATCTTGCCATTGCAAATCTTTATAATTCTGTTGTTTTGCAAAACAGGGTTCTTAGTGCTGTTATGCTTCAATGTTCCGTAGTGTTTCAGGAGAGTACAACTTCTGTAACAAGTTTGACTATTGGAACAGGTTCGCAGTCATTGACTGTAGGAACCGGACAGTCATACTATGTTGGTCAGCAATTGACTATCTCTAATGGGGCAAACAGTATGATAGGAAATGTTACCTCGTATAATTCTACAACTGGTGCTCTTGTAGTTAACATTACTTCAGTAACTGGATCGGGTACTCTTGCAAGCTGGAATGTTGTGCCAACAAATCATGCTAACAGGATGAAGCTTATAAATAAGGCAAATCTTACGGCTGCGTCTTTTAGGGATGTGGTTATGAGTTTTATGTGTGCCATTGCCTTAAATGCTACGGTACAGGCAGCAGGAACAGCCGTGGCAGATTCAGTTCTTCAATCAATTGTTATGTATTCTTGGGATTCTTACGCAAGTATTATTGTGGCATAAGAGGTTAAAATGTATAGGTATTCAAAAAATATTGGTGATCCATCAGTTGTTCTTGAGCTTATGGTTTTTGATGAAGCAAATGTCGGCGTATCTGGACTTTTGCCTGTTTTAACGATTAGAAATATCGAAAGCAACGAGTTTCTTGATTTTGCCGATAACACGTTTAAGAGTAGTTGGTGGACACAAAAAACTGTCAGTATGATAGAGGTTGATGCGATTAATTCAAAGGGATGTTATAATTATTTATGGAACTCCAGATTAAGTGTTTTAAATGGTGGAGAATTTGCTATAGAATATGATGCAATGCATATCAATTTTGGGAAGGATGTAGATTATATTTGGTTCACGAATTATGACAGTTCCGATGTTGAAAAGTTTTTAAATAACAAGAGATATATTGATAAAACGTCTCCAAGCCTTAAGGACGTTTTGTACGACGATGATAGGACTACAGTGATTAAAAGCTGGAGTCTTGAAAGCGATACAAACAAAGACGTAAGAACGCCTGATTAAGAGAATTTATGGTAAGGTATACTAAGTTTGTAGGTGATATGAAAGTGATGCTTGAGCTGTTTGCATTCGACAGTTCTGGGCACGGAATAATTGGCCTGACTCCGGTGTTGGCTGTAAGAAGGCTTGTGGATAATAAGTACCTCGATTTCCACGACAATATTTTTAAATCAAGTACTTGGATTTCGAGAACAACTGGAATGACGGAGGTGGATCAAGTAAATTTGTCTGGGTGCTATAGTTATGAGTGGAATTCAAAACCAAGTGTTCTCGTGTCTGGTGAGTTTTGTATCGAGTACAATGCTGTCGGATATGGTACAGACAAGGATTATGTAGAGTTCAAGAAAAACACTGACGAAACAAGCAAAAAAATTTTGTATAATAAGAGGGAAATTGATAAAACTGCTCCTGATTTCAGAGAAGTGCTTTTTGACGATGATGGTGTTTCTGAAATAGCAAAATGGCGTCATGTCCACTCTGCGGAAGAGGATTCAAGGACACCTCTTGATATTCCGAAAGCGAATTTCAGATCGTCGCAGGAAATAGGTTTCTATGCAGTTGATTTCACGGATTTGTCAACAGAAAACCCGTCAGGGTGGGATTGGGATTTTGGAGACGGTGGGTATCATTCGTCATCGCAGAACCCGACACATGAATATGCGTCTGCGGGAGAGTATTCTGTTACTCTTACAGCGATAAACGAGTACGGTATTAGCTCGGTAACATTTGTTATTGTGGTGGAATAATATGGGCAATTCGATGAATCTTAATGTTTTAACTTTTGGCCTTTTCCAAGGGCTTGATGTGGGGTATCCAATGAAAGGTATAGTGTCTGAGCGCTTCGATGATTCATTGATAAATTCCGATCAAAAGCTTTCTATTTTTCAAAACGACGAATTTTCGATAAATGTTACCGTTTATGATGATAGTTTACAGAAAGTTGACATTTCCACAGGGGTTCTTTCTTTTGTTGTTCGTGAGATGGAGTACGATAGGCCGGGGAAAATTATGATAAAAAAGACATCCGGAGACGGTATTGAGTTTGTCGATGCCGTGAACGGTGTTTTCAAAATAGATTTTGGATACGAGGATACCGACAACATGAAGACAAGTATACAGTATAAGTACAAGGTTGAGCTTACTATTAATGGAAAAACATTAACTATAATGAGTGACTACTTCATCGTCAGGAGTTCGTAATGTCCTTTTATAAAGGAGTTGCGTTTAACTTTGTTCTTGGTGGAGCTGGTCTTTTTACCAAAAAAACCGACGATGAGCTTATCAAGGATTCTGTCAAACAGATTATATCTATTGGAGTAGGTGGTAGAGTAATGAGAAGGGATTTCGGGTGTGACGTAAATAAATACGTTTTTGAGAATATGGGTGCTTTTTTAAATGACGTTATAGCCGACAGTGTGGCATCTGCGTTAAGAAGCTTTGAGCCAAGGGTAACAGTAAATAACGTAACAAAAAAGTCAATCACGAGCAGTTCTATTGTAGATGTGGTTGTTGATTATACGTACAATGGAAAGCCCGATAGAGCAAAAGTAACTATGGAGAACAAGCAATGAGCATAGTCGGTTTTAAATTAAGGCAACCGATTTGTTTGTATTATATTTATCATAACTTATTAAGGAATAGTGAGTTATGCTATTAAATGCAAATCATTATCATTGGAGAAAATATGAGTGTGGTTGGTTTTAACGAATGGAGTTCTGAGGCGGATAGAGCGAGATACCCAACGGTGAGGGATTTGTTTAACGCTCTTTCTGAAGGTGATCCGCTTGTTCTTCTGGAGAATTTTGAAGGATATGAGGGTGACACTGCTTATGTGTTCGATGAACATGGAGTTGCGGTTGAAGGCGACACATCGCTTTTTGTCACGGATGCGAAATTTGATGTTTTGCCGAACGATAAGGCAAAGGCTTATAATGCTCAGAGTTTTCAGTTTTATAAGGGAATGAAACTTATTGTTGGTCTTTATAACAACGGTGGGGTTGATGTTAACGCCGGTGTTTATCGGGTGACTGCGCTCGAAAGTACGATCAATGCACTTTTTGTTGCAATTGTTGCACATCCAACGGTTGTTAATCTGAATAATTTGTGGTATATAAAAGTTCGAATAGACAATTACATGGAAGGTGGATCATTTCTGATTGATTGTACGGCAGGCACACCGGGAACATACAACCTTTCTCAAATAGCAGCCAATATAAACGCAGCTCTTGGTGCCATTTCTTCAGACCTTGCAAATACATGTACTGTTTACAATAACAGTCTGAGGCTTGATGGGGTAACGATGGATGGAACAGGGCAGATAGTTCTTGATGGCCCTGATATTAACGCCCCATATAACACGCACGATGCAACAAATTTACTTTTTGGAATCCAGACAACAACAACGTCTACAACGTCTTTGACTATAGGGTTGGGGTCGAAGACACTTGTGACAGCCGATCTTGGTATGGATGTTTCTCAAGGAAGAGAGATAACCATTAAATTTGATAATTCAAATTATATGTCAGGAACGGTTACGTCTTACGATGGGGTTACGGGGACATTGGTTGCAAATATTACTACGGCTGTTGGCTCGGGTACTTATGACTGGCTAATTATTTTGCCGTACACTGTTAAGTCCGGAATAGCTGCAATTCTTGACAGAGAGCTTGTTCAGGCATATCCGTGGAGTGTTGTGCCAGACGGCCAACATTGCTATGCTTTGTATCCTCACCTGTTGGCAATAACTAATGTTGCCCAGATAAGGGACAATCTGAGGAATACCGTATCTCTTGCCAGAACAAAGTATGGTGGACGTGATTTCTCAACCCTTGTGGATGAGGCGGTTTCGTATTTAAAATTGTATTATGGAGATAGGTTTAATAATTTCTATGCGAGTGACTATGGCCTTATGCTTGTTGAGGCTATGGCGTTTATGCTTGACACGATGAGTTTTTACCTGTCGTTCAAGGCTGGCGAGAATTATCTGGATACGGTTGTTTTAGCGTCCAATGCCTCAAAAATAGTGCGCCAAATCGGGTATAAGGCTAAAGGAGCGAACGCGGCCCTTGCTAATGCTAATATCACTATTCAGAAAAGGGTGACAAACCCGACACATCCATTCTATTTAGGAAAGGGGTCTTCATTTACTGTTGGTGGGAAGACTTTCAGTTTGGCGAACGATGTTTTCGTTGATGGGTCTTCGGCAAGCATTCCTGCCGTATGTTTTGAAGGGCAGACAAGGACTATTACTCAGGTTGGCTCCGGTAAGGCTAATCAGAAAATAAATCTTCCAGTTACAGACGGGATGTTCCTTGCATCGAATGTAAACACTGGAGCTACGCTTTTGATTGTTCTTGTCAATGGGGTGGAATATCGGTACACAGACTTTTTTGTTTTTGACGCAGATAAACAAAATGTGTTTGAGGCGGAATTTCTTACAAACCCTCCGTATATTTCCTTTGGTGACGGAGTTGCCGGAGCAATCCCGTCTGATGGTGCACAGATAGTTGTTGAGTATGCTGTTACTGACGGTATTGACGGTAATGCATCTGTTCAGAGTGAGGTTGCAAATTTTGACGGAATGATAATTAAGAACTTGTCTGGTGATGTGGCAAGTGCGTCATACCAAAGTTTGGTTTTTGCTGATTTCTATATGGAGGCTGATAACCAGCCTGTAGTGACTATGACATCCGTTTCTTCTGGTGGTGCTGATCCTGAAACGACAGCAGAAATACAGATTAATGCTCCTGCGTCTTTTTCAACTGCTCGAAGAGCGGTAACCGAAGCTGACTATAGCTATTTTATAAACAGCTATAGTACTTCGATAAAAGGTGTTGCAGTTTCAAATAGAGGTCTTACCGAAAACGGGGAAATCACAAAACTTGTCGATGATACTTATGGTGCGCTTCAGGCGAATATTTTGGGAATTGTAGGATTAAACGATTCGCAGAAAAAGAATATTATTGATTATATGACTTCAAGCGAGAGTGGGTTGGATTCGTCGCTAAATGGTATTGTTTCTGAAAGCGGGAAAGCTAATCACATTTCAGTTTATATAGTTGCTGTTGCCTCTGATGGAAGCTATTTCTCCCCTTCAGAAGCAGTAATAAGCGATTTGACGGCATTTCTCAATACGATTAAGATGGTTACTACTACGGTAACTGTAAGGGATGGATCACAGCTTATAATTAGTGTGGATGCTCTTATTGGAATAAATGCATTGCCATATTATAATACGGCAGAGCTTCAGAATTCGGCGGAAAACGCGGTAAGAAATTTGCTAAAGAAGAAAAATTTTGGAGATGATCTTTTCCACTCTGTTTGCGAAAATTCTGTGCAGTCAATTGCAGGGGTTGGATATTGTGACATCGAGTTGGTTCCGTACAAGGTTCTTACGCTTGATGGATCAGGTATGTTCAATGACGCAAATAACAATGTTGTAAATGGCAATGCCTCGTGGAGCGAAACGTATACGGCAGGAACAGTATCTGGAAGTGTTGTTGGCTCTGGTGGAACCACGACATCTTTTGCAAGTAATTTGTCTGGGTATGAAGTTAATTTCTGGGTGGGATCGACAATAATTTTTTCTACTGGCCCAACTGGAACTATTGCAATTGTAGAGGGGTACGATCCTTCAAACGGTCAATTTACGGTTTCAACGCTTTCTGGTGCACCCATTGGTGGGAATACTTTTACCGTAACAAAGAACTATGAATTTTTGAGAGTAAGTAATACAAGTAATGCGGGATTTTACCAGATTAGCGATGTTCGTCAGATTCCGAACGATGTAGATAAAACGGAAGTTGAGTTTGGTGTGTATGGACATGTTATAGGGCTTGGCGCAACGCCACAAACTGATTTTTTAACTGATATTTCAGCGGTTGATGGTTTTTGGAATGGAGCAGTTCTAAAGTACAAACCTGTTCTTGATTCTCCAGTTGGAAGAGTTGCGAGCGGCCCACAGTACAGAGTTGTTCAAACGTATACGAATTTTTTTGGAGAAATAACGATAAATAGTCCTCTTGCTGGTAATTCGGCAGTTTCTGACTCTGTTCTTCTTTCAAGGACTGCCTTGGCAGGAAAGTTCACGGGGCACCTGTTTGCCGTTCTTGATTCGACCAATACACAGAATCTTGAATGTGCTTTTGGGGGGACAATTCCAGTGTCCGATGTTTTGAGTTTTGTAGCACCTTCCTCTACTGTAAATTGCACGGGTATAGCAACAGAGATAAAGATAACTGGAAGCACAGCACCGAGCGTGTGGTATAAGGCAGGAGACTGTGTTTTTGTAACGGTGTCCGATATTACAAATAGCAAGTATGGAATCTATGAAATTTTGAAGGTTGAAGTTTCAGGGGCTGACACTGTTATAACGTTGATTGACCCATTGCCGAATTTAACAACAGAGGCGTTGACAGTTAAGTATGTGAGAACATATAATGCGAATCCTTATCTTGCTTCTGCGTTGGCTGGTTTTGGAGAACTTGATAACCCTAACACCGATGAAGTAAAGGGAAGTTCTAATTGGTATTCTATTTACAAGGAAAATCCACCCGAAGGTGTTTTGGTGCCGATAGAGGGTCTTGGAGCGGCAACAAAAATTACTGCTGATACTACATCATACGTATTTGATGGTGCTGCAAGTTGGAAAAAGTTTTTTGATGACAAACCCGCAAGTGAGGAATGGAACATAAAGGTTCTTGTCACGACTGGATTAGTCCCTGCCGGAATGTACAGGATAGCAAAAGATGCCAATGGTGTTCCTCTCGTGACTAGTTATGTTAAGTCTGGAAAGACATATACGAGGGTAACTGTTGACAAATATTTTGATGATACCACAATTCTTTTTAACGGTAATTGGGTTTCTATTGGTGATGCTATACCTTTGTTTCCGACAACTACGCAGTACAATATTCCAGTTTCATTTATTAAAATTGCCAATTCGTACAAGCTTTATATAACAGATGGAACTAATGTCGGTAAATATGATGTGCTGAGTGTTACTCAGAAAGAAGGCGGCACCGAATCTGTTATTAGAATCATGGAAGAACTTGTTGGTTTTGACGGCAGCGGGCAGATTTTGAATGAGAAATTTAACTGCTGTTTCTTGGTGCAGAGCGATGATAACAAAGATGGGATGGGTAATATTTTAGCCAAGAATCCTTTGGATGGAACGGCTGAAATTATAAGTATGGGCGATGTTTCTTCGTACCTGATTACAAAGGCGGCATAATGGCAAACTGTGATTTTTCAGCAGATGTAGTACAAGGCGCGGCTCCGCTGACAGTTCTTTTTAAGGACTTGTCTGAAGTAGAGAATATTTCTTCGTGGGACTGGGATTTTGGAGATGGTACTTCTCATGGAACAGAGCAAAACCCAACCCATGTTTATCAAATAGCAGGGAGCTACACTGTTTCATTGAAAATAACCACTGTGCCTCCAGTAATTCTAAATTATTTTACTTTTGGTCTCAACGGCTCTTCCGCACCCGTTTTATACGAATCGCCTGACCTTGTTTCGTGGGCTGCAAAAACTGTTCCTGTCGGTACGACAAGGGTGGTTTATGGTAACGGTGTTTTAGTTGCAGTAGCAAACTCACTGGCAACTCCCGGAAAAACTTCTATTTTCGTTTCCC
>JADFXO010000339.1 GCA_015233485.1 Nitrospirota bacterium | reverse complement strand
GAGACATCCTCCAGCTGGGAATAATAGATTATATGTCAAAACCATTTTCCCCTCATATACTCATAGAGACGATAACAAAGGCCATGTATTTGGTAAAGAAGATAAAGGCCATCGCGGCCGGTCCGGACTCTGAGACCGAGGCCAAAAGGAAGACCGACGCGCTCAATGCCATCATAAATGAATATAAGACAACGCCGGGGGCGCTGCTGAGAGTTCTGGAGTCTGCCCAGGACCTGATCGGTTACCTGCCGCCCTCTGTGCAGAGATTTATAGCCGTCGGATTGAGAATTCCCGTGAGCGAGGTATATTCGGTAGTGTCGTTTTATCCCTATTTCACGATGAAGGCGCGTGGCAGGCACCACATCAAGGTATGCGTGGGCAACGCCTGCCACGCCAAGAAGGCAGGCCAGATATTGACCAGATTGAAAAGAAACCTGAATTTCGACGAGGACGGCTTAACAGCAGACGGGAGGTTCTCCTACGAAACCATACGCTGCCTCGGCGCGTGCGGCTTTGCCCCGATAGTAGAGATTGACTATGACACCCACGGCGGTGTTGACCCCGACAAGACACTTGATTTATTAAAGGATTATCACTGAGGAGGCCCGTATGCCTGCGATTAAAGTTAAATTCACGAATAAAAACGTCGATAAATTAACCATTGAAGATTTAAAGGCTATTAAAGACAACTTCAAAGACCCCAGAGTGCGCGGCACAAAGGCGTCGATACTGCTGTGTGGCGGTTCGGCCTGCAAGGCGCGCGGTAGCGCGGCGATTCAGGAGGCACTGTTAAACGAGTTGCAGAAAAAAGGCATAGACAGCGAGGTATCTGTCTATGAAACCGGCTGCAATGGTTTTTGTAACCAGTCGCCCGTGATGAACGTCTATCCCGATATGACATTATATCAGTCCTTCAAACCCGAAGATGTCCCCGATATCGTTGACGAACACTTCACACAGGGCCACCCGGCTGAAAGATTTGTATATAAAGACCTCAAGGACAAAAAATCCATCCCTAACCGGCAGGAGATTCCTTTTTTTAGTTTGCAGACAAGACGCGTTCTCAATAAGTGCGGCCTGATTGAGCCAGACGACATAGAGGCGTACATATATCACGGCGGTTACATGGCAATGGCGAGGGCGGTTGCATCAATGAAACCTCTGGAGATAGTAAGGGAGATAAAAGACTCCGGCCTGAGGGGAAGAGGCGGTGGCGGATTTCCAACCGGATTGAAATTTGAAATCTGCGCGCTTAGGGCGGATGAAACGAAATACGTCATCTGTAACGCCGGTCCAATCTCCAGAAGCATCGTAGAAACCGACCCGCATTCCATAATCGAGGGCATGATAATAGCGGGGCGGGCAGTGGGTGCTAAAAAGGGCTTTGTTTATGTAAGAGAACCGGACAACCTCTTCATTTTAAGACGTCTGCACACGGCAATTGAGCGTGCACGCCTTTGCGGTTTTCTTGGGGATAATATTTTCAACAGCGGTTTTAACTTCACAATAGATGTAGCCTTTGGGGCGGGGACGTTTATCTGCGGCGAGGAGACTGCCCTTATTCGCTCTTTGGAAGGAAAACGCGGTTTTCCCACGCCGAAACCCCCATTTCCCGCCCAAAGCGGTCTGTGGGGAAGACCTACGATAGTTGACAACGCGGAGACCTTCGCCAATGTGCCTTTGATAATCGCAAACGGCCCTGCATGGTTCAGGTCAGTTGGGACGCAGGCCTCCCCGGGGACGAAGATATTTACCCTCAGCGGAGCGGTAAACTCAAACGGCCTGATAGAAGTCCCTATGGGAACGACATTCAGAACGATAGTCTATGAAATTGGCGGGGGGTTGAAAAAGAAAAGCAAGTTCAAGGCTATTCACATCGGAGGCCCCACGGGGGGAGTTATCCCTGAGTCTCTCCTTGATACGCCGGCCACGTATGAAGACAGTACGGAGGCGGGGGTTATCGTAGGCTCCGGCAATCTCATCATCATGGATAACAACACGTGTATGGTCAACGAGGCCCTCAGCGCAATGGAATTCGGCCATGGTGAGTCATGCGGCAAATGTGTCCCCTGCCGCATAGGGACAAAGGTAATGTACGATAAGCTCCTTGATATAAGCGAGGGGCGCGGCAAACTGGAAGACCTTGACACACTTGCTGAACTGGCTTACGAGGTAAGGCGGACTTCCCTTTGCGGCCTTGGACAAACTTCTCCCATAATGGTGCTTACAGCCCTGAAGCATTTCAGGGAGGAGTTCGAGGAGCACATAACAGAAGGCTGGTGCCAGGCCGGCAAGTGCAGGTCGCTGTCAACATTTGTAATAGACTCGAAGACCTGCACGGGCTGCGGCTCATGCGCGAGGAAGTGTCCGCAAGAGGCTATACGCGGCGAAAAGAAAAAACCCCACCTGATAGACCATGACATGTGCATCAAGTGCAGGAGCTGCTTTGAGACATGTCCGTTTAATTCTATACGCATAGAGCCTGGTGTGGAGGAGGTTGACTCATGGTAGAATTCACTATAGACGACAAGACAATACATGTCCCCGATGGGACGACAATACTCGTGGCCGCCATGGAAAACGGCATAGACATCCCTCACCTGTGCTGGGACAAACGCCTTACCCCTTTTGGCGGCTGCCGCATATGCCTTGTGGAGATAGAGGGACATTCGAAGCTCTATACATCGTGTTCTACCGCGGCGGAAAACGGCATGGTAGTTTATACCTCCACACCACAAGTGCTGAAGGCAAGAAAGACCGTGTTTGAGCTTCTGCTTGTCCATCATCCGCTGGACTGTCCTATATGTGATAAGGCCGGTGAGTGCAAACTCCAGGACATGTCATATAAGTATGGCTCCAGCAGCAGCAGCTACGCCGGAGAGAAGAAGGCTGACCCCGAAGACATAGCCAACCCGCTGATAGATATAAACACTAACAGGTGTATAATGTGCGGACGCTGTGTGCGCGTGTGCTGGGAACATCAGGGCGTGGGTGCCATAAACTTTATCGGCAGGGGGTTTGGCACAAAGGTAAGCCCGCCATTTGAAGAGACTCTTAACTGTGAGTTCTGCGGACAGTGCGTGGACGCGTGTCCTGTAGGGGCACTCGGCAGCAAACCATTCCGCCACCGTGCGAGGGCCTGGTTCCTCGAACAAAAGGACAATATCTGCCCATACTGCGGCGTTGGCTGCACCATTACGCTGGATATAAGAGAGGGAAAGATTCTCAACGCAAGAGGTGTGGACGGCAAGGGCCTAAGCAATGGAGACCTCTGTACAAAAGGCCGCTACGGCACGGACTACATATACGCAAGTAACAGATTAAAGACCCCTCTGGTCAGGAAAAACGGCGAACTCGTCCCATCCTCATGGGAGGAGGCCATGTATTTAGTTGCAAACGGCCTGAAACAGATACTAAAGACACACGGCCCGGACAGCATTGGCGCGATTGGGTCGTCGCGCTGTACAATCGAAGACAACTATATGCTGCAGAAATTCATGCGTGCCGTCATAGGCACTAACAATATCGATTCCTCGGCATTCTTCGGGTTTGCGAAGGTGTTTAAGGCAATCGATATGGCATTCGGACTTCACGAGCTTCCGATAGATCTCAACTCTCCTCTGGCAAAAAAGATGCTCCTTGTTCTGGAGTCCGACATAGCTGCAACGCATCCAATTTGGGGACTGAAATTTCTTGAGGCAAAACAGCGTGGAGCACGACTCATTGTGGCCAGCGCCAGAGAGACAAAGCTCACAAGGCACGCCCACAGATGGCTTAGAATTAAACCCGGCACGGCACAGGCGCTCGTCTATGGCATTATGAAGACGGCCATTGACGAGGGGTTTCATCTGAAGCATGAGATGGCAAAGAATATCGGGAATTTCTCTGAAATGGTGGAGCTGCTGAAAGACTATACCCCTGATAAGGTGTGTGAACTTACTGGTATATGTGGTAATGAGTTTTTGCTGGCGGCGGAGGAGTTCCTGTCTGCCGAGAGCCGGCTTGTAACGACGGCAGCCACGCCCGCCAGTAATCTTGAGGGATTAAACTCGCTGCTTGCCGCCGCCAATCTCGTCATATTGACTGGGGACGGTCCGCGCGCCCTCCAGTTGCCGGCAGAGTATGCAAACACATTTGGCCTCTGGAAGATGGGCGTAACGCCCGGCTATTTACCAGGTTATGTAAAGATAACAGATAGACCAGGCAAAAACCTGTTTAACATGCTTTATGAAAAAGACTCCTTAAAGGCGCTCTATCTGATGGGTGAAGACCCGCTGGTAACGTACCCGGATTTAAAAAAACTTGAGGACAAGTTTCAGTCCCTTGAGTTTATCGTAGTGCAGGACATACGCATGACCGCCTGCGCACGCTACGCGCATGTGGTGCTGCCGGCATCTAGCTGGTCGGAAAAAGAGGGTACTTTTATTAATATGTTGGGCGTATATCAGGATGTCCATAAAATTGTGGCCACAACAGGGGAGTCAATGCCGGATTGGCAGATTCTCAGAAACCTTGCA
>JADFXO010000338.1 GCA_015233485.1 Nitrospirota bacterium | reverse complement strand
CTGATATCGGCATTACCCATTGCCTGCCCGTCCCAAGCATCATATCCACTCGTATGAGTGCATCCTTACAACACCTTCCGGGTCTGAATCCGTAACTTTGTTCCGCATTGGATAAAAATAATTATGACACAGTCTGCAAGCCGGAATGATTGCATAGGTATCTTCTGCTTTATTTTTCAAATGCGATTGCCCTGACCTGCTCCCATACTTTTGTTTTTTTATATGCAACGATGTAGTATAATATTCCTATCAGTACCGTTGCGAATGTGCATTCATTAAGGGCGAGATTTTTTATGAAAGATGAGACCAAGGCGAAAGACAAACTTATAGAAGAGTTAAAAGCAAGAGTAGCAGAGCTTGAGTCGTATGAGGATAAGCTAATCTTAGAGCTTAGGCTTCAGGGCGAAATAATGTCCAATATGGCTGAGGGCGTAGTTCTTATCAGAGCCTCCGATGGAATCATCTTGTACTGCAACCCTAAGTTTGAGCAAATGTTTGCCTACAATGCCGGTGAGTTAATCGGCAAGAATATCTCCGTAGCTAACGCCCCTACGGGAAAAAAGCCTAAAGAGGTGGCAGAGGAAATACAAGAATCATTAATTATAAATAAATTTTGGCAAGGCGAAGTGCGTAATATCAAAAAGACAGGTGAACTTTTTTGGTGTTCCGCAACCGTTTCAACATTTGAGGATACAAGCTACGGCACAGTGTGGATATCGATACACACCGACATTACCCAGACTAAAAAGGCGCAGGAAGAGTTTAATAGATTTTTTTACCGTTCAATGGGTCTGTTATGTATATGCGGTATTGATGGATATTTTAAAATGCTTAGTCCATCGTTTGAGAAAACACTTGGATATACGGTTGAAGAGCTTCAGTCAAAACCATTTCTCGAATTTGTACATCCCGGCGACGTAGAAGCATCAACATATGCAATCAAACAAGCGTCTCAAGGCTTTCCACTCGTAAATTTTGAGAACAGATATTTATGTAAAGACGGCACGTATAAACACTTGTCATGGATGGTGTTACCTGTCCCGGAAGAAGGCATAGCCTATTGCACCGCACATGACGTTACCGAACAAAAGGAAACGCAAGAGACAATAACACATGAACTCGCACTTCAATCCTCAATTGCCAAGGTGACAGAAGCCCTGTTAAACCCCATTTATAACAAATACGACATTTCAAAAATAGTACACGATGAGTCGTTAATACTTACCGGAAGTGAACACGGCTACGCGGCGTTGATAGATGAAGCCGGTGATAGCGTCGCTTATCATTTTACGGATATGATGGATGAGGAATGTAAGATTGCAAAGGAACGGCAAACTACACGTTTTCCTAAAGGACAGGATGGATATAACGCCTTGTGGGGGCACTCATTAAACACAGGCGAGAGTTTTTTCACCAACACACCCAAAGGGCATCCGTCCTATAAAAATTGTATGCCGCCCGGACACGTTGAGATTAAAAACTTCTTATCGGTTCCCGCAAAGGCAGGAAACAAGGTAATCGTGCAAATAGCCCTGGCTAATTCCACGAGGGATTATACAAAAAGGGATTTGTCTATGATTGAGCGGTTGGCGTCGATATTTGCGGTTGCGGTAGAGAGAAAAGAGCTAGAAGATAAACTTAGAGAAAGTGAGCAAAAATTCAGGATTATCTTTGAGAAAGCGCCGATTGGAGTTGCCATTACAGAGGCAGATACCGGTAATTTTGTTCAGGTTAACGAGGAGTACTGCTATATTATCGGTTATTCTTGTGAAGAGCTGACCTGCCGCACATTTCAGGATGTTACCCATCGCGATGATGTTCAGCGGCAATTGGACGGGCTAGAACGTTTGCACAGAGGCGAGATATCAGTTTTTAGTATGGAGAAACGCTATATTCACAAGAGTAATAAAATAATATGGGTAACCGCTACAAGTGTCCCATTGGATATAAGATCAAATCATCCGGAGTTTAACCTTACCTTAGTTGAGGATATAACATATAAGAAAGAGATCGCAGCAGCGCTGAAAGAAAGGGAACTTGATGTAATAGAGGCACAGGCTAAGGCGCACTTTGGCACATGGACACGTGACATTGACTCTCAAGAATCGAAATGGTCGTTAGAACTGTACAATATATGGGGTGTAGATCCCAAACAAGGCCCACTACTGTACCCCGCTCTGCGTGACCATATCCACCCCGAGGACTTGCGGCGTTTTGACGATGCGGTAAGAGAATCAATTGAACTATGTAAACCTTATGAGTTAGAGATACGCATTTGCCGTCCCGATAAAACTGAAAAAATCATTCACATTATCGGTGAACCAGCGTTGGATGCCGCCGGTAAGGTAGTGAAACTGAGGGGATCAAATCAGGACATCACCGAGCGAAAGAACTTAGAGGCAAAACTGGAAGAAGTTCGCGCACAGCTCCAATCAATAATAGACAGCACAACCGCCGTTGTTTTTCTCAAAGATCTGCAAGGCAGATATCTATTCATAAATAGCCACTATGAGACGCTTTTCCATGTAACTAAGGAAGGCGTCGTCGGCATGACCGATTACGATATCTTTCCAAAGGAGCTGGCTGATAATTTCAGGGCAAATGATAAAGAAGTGGAAAAAAAGAGGGTGCCCATAAACTTTGATGAGAGAGTTCTGCATGATGACGGGTTACATACGTACATTTCCATAAAATTTCCCTTATTTGATACAAAAGGGAAATTATATGGCGTATGCGGCATAGCCACTGATATTACAGAGCGCAAGAGGATGGAAGAGGCACTGCGCATTGAAATCGACGCTCGCCATACGGCTGAGAAAAGGTTGCGTTTATTATTAGACGCATCCTTTGAAGGGATATCCATTACCGAAAAGGGACAAATTATAGATGCCAATAAACGGCTTGCCGAAATATATGGTTACGACCAGGGAGAGGTTATCGGCATGTCTGTGTTTGACACTGCGACACCGCAATACCGTGATACTCTCTTGAAGTATGTTTCAGAGGGATATGATAAACCATACGAGATGGATTGCCTGAAAAAGGACGGTACTATAATAAGTGTTGAAGTGTGCGGCAAGAACATGGAATATGAAGGCCGCAGAATTAGAGTTGCAGCCATACGTGACATAACACAACGTAAGAAGATGGAATTGCAGTTGAAAAAATTAAATGAGCATCTTATGGAATTGGTAACTGAAGAAACACAGAAAAGGCAGCAGCAGGAGCAATTGCTTATACAACAATCCAAAATGGCGGACATGGGTGAAATGATAGGGTTGATAGCGCATCAATGGAGGCAGCCTCTAAATGCCATAGGTATGGTTGTACAGGATATTAAAGAGGCTTATAATTACGGAGAACTCAGCGAGGACTATATAAAAAATACTGTTGATACAACGATGAAGCAAGTGTTTTTTATGTCAAAGACAATAGAAGACTTCAAGGACTTTTTCAAGCCGGCAAAGGAAAAAGTTCGCTTCAATGTAAAGTCTGCCATAGAAGGAATCATCTCAATGTTTGAACATCTTTTTAAGAAAAGCGACGTAGATGTTTCTGTTAGAACCGGCCAGGATACAATGCTATTTACAGATGGATACCCAAATGAGTTTAAACAGGTAATACTCAACATTATGAATAACTCAAAAGACGCTATTACTTCAAAAAGAGAATCGGGCGATATGATACAGGGGCGGATTGAAATTAATATCATCAATAATATAGAAATAAATAAGGTAATAATTTCTATAAGCGATAACGGAGGCGGCATTCCAGGACATATAATAGATAAAATCTTTGACCCCTACTATACGACGAAGGGGGAAAAGGGCACGGGGATCGGGCTATATATGTCAAAAACCATAATAGAGACAAACATGGGTGGCAGCCTTGAGGTCAGCAATGTAGATGGTGGGGCGAAGTTTGTGATAGAATTAGATATATAAATAAGTTGTAGTGTTGTGGCGTTGTCTTTAAAACCAATGATGTGCCTCAGGCACTGATGTGTCTCGGACACTGATGTGTCTTAAGTAAATTTTAAAAAGGAGACCCCTATGCTAAAACGCAGTTTTGCCGCCGCCCTTTTGTTGCTGACCCTCCCGTGTTTACCGGTGTATGCCGAACAAATGACTTTAACCGGGCCTGATGGAGTGAAGTACACCGGTGAGTTTAAAAATGGCGTACCAAACGGGCCAGGCACAGCAGTCAGACCCGATGGAGGGAAGTACGCCGGCGAGTTTAAAGACGGTAAACCTAACGGCCAGGGCACTACCACCGGGCCAGATGGAGTTACGTACACCGGTGAGTTTAAAAATGGCGTACCAAACGGCCAAGGGACTGCTACCGTGCCCGATGGCGGGAAGTACACCGGTGAATTTAAAGACGGCAAACCTAGCGGCCAGGGCACTATGACTTACCCCGATGGAGGGAAATACGCCGGTGAATTTAAGGATGGTAAACCAAACGGCCAGGGCACTGCCACCGGGTCAGATGGAGGGACGTATGTAGGTGAGTTTAAAGATGGCAAC
>JADFXO010000337.1 GCA_015233485.1 Nitrospirota bacterium | reverse complement strand
ATCGGCCGAATATTCGAGCCGTTTTTTACGACAAAAAAAGAATGCGGCGGAAGTGGACTTGGTCTGGCAATCACGAAAAAAATTATCGAAAGCCATCATGGCCTGATTACCGTGTCAAGCAGCCGCGAATCAGGGACGGTTTTCAAGATAAAGCTGCCTATTGATGTATCCATCAAAGACACTGCTTTAACTAAACCTCTTGGAATAGAGTTATGATAAGAATCCTTGTAGTTGATGATGAGATAGGGATTTGCCGCTCCCTTGAGATGCTTTTTAAAAAGGATGGTTACGAGGTTACAACCGCCCATACCGGCTCTGTGGCTATCCCTATGATTACAGAACGGGATTTCGAGATCATTTTTACCGACCTCAAACTGCCGGACATAAGTGGCCTCGAAATAATCAAACACGCAAAAACCCGCCTTCCCTTGTGCCAGATTATCGTGATAACAGGTTTCGCAACCATAGAGACGGCAGTTGAGGCAATCAAGAGCGGCGCCTATGACTATCTTACAAAACCCCTATCCATCGACAAGGTGAGAATCATATGCAAAAACGCAATCGAAAAGATAACCCTTACGGACGAAATCAAACACCTCAGACAGGAACTCTACCAATCCTTCGGATTTGAAAATATAGTCGGCAAAAGCCGGCTTATTCAGGACGTGTTTAAGATGATCCGCCAAACCGCGGCAAGCGACAGCAATGTCCTGATAACCGGGGAATCGGGCACGGGAAAGGAACTCGTCGCGCGTGCCATTCACTATACCTCACAGAGGCGGGATAACCACTTTGTCGCAGTAAACTGCGGGGCAATATCGCGGGAACTCATCGAAGCGGAGCTGTTTGGCTACGTAAAAGGGGCATTCACCGGCGCGGTAAGGGATAAGACCGGTTTTTTGGAGCTTTCCTCGGGCGGGACACTTTTTCTCGATGAAATTGGAGAGACCACACCCGACTTTCAGGTAAAACTCCTGAGGGTGTTGCAGGAAGGGGAATTCAATAAAGTTGGCAGCCCGCACATTACGAAGATAAATACAAGGGTCATAGCGGCAACGAACCGCGTTCTTGAAAAGGCGATGGTGGAGGGCACATTCAGAGAGGACTTGTTTTATAGATTAAATGTTATCTCGATTCAGATACCGCCGCTTAGGCAAAGACGCCAGGACATTCCGCTTTTGGCCATACACTTTCTATCTAAGTATGCCGAAAAACGCACAGACAAAAAAGTCACTGAACTCTCACCCGAGGCAATCGACACGCTGTCAAGCTATGACTTCCCCGGCAATGTCAGGGAGCTTGAAAATGCCATAGAGTACTGCATAACCTTCGCTCAGGGGACAGTTGTAACCGTAAATGACCTTCCGAAATCGATAAAGGACACGAAGATAAAACCCGCACTACCCGAATCGGCAAAACCGCTGAAAACCGCCCTATATGAATTCGAGAAGACACTGCTTACGGCGGCATTAAGAGAAAGCGGCGGCAACATATCCCATGCGGCAAGACTGCTTGACATCCACCGCCAAAGCCTCCAGCAAAAGATTAAGGATTTTAATATAAATATTGAACGATTGAAGGATAAATAGGGCTTATGATTGGGGTGATAGATTATCTCGTAATGATTTAGTGTGGGTCGCTTATAGTAGGGAGATGTTTTCCAATATATCCGATGTAAAAATCATCTGTCGTATCATCGGGCGGATAGAAATGAATACGTTTATTTGCTCCTTTTATTTTACTGTGCCAGCTGAAAAGCCTTTTTACCCCATCAGGACAGTCGTAAGTCCTATCATGACCATGATGATATAAAGTTTCATCGGATTCGGTACTGGCGTCAACTCCCATGTCTGCATAATTAGGAGTTTTTATTTCTCCTTTACGTATCTTTACCATATAATTATTCATACATTGTAAATGGTGGCGAATGCGTGAATAATGAATTTTAAAATCAATATCACTTGGTTTAGATGCTAAACGTTTACAAAAAACCAATTTAGGAAATAATAATTCACGTTTATTCCAAAAAATATCCCATGAAATATTATCTTTAGTATATTTAGCAGTTTGTTCAGCAATAAATATTTCCGCGCTTGCCGTGTCTAATAAATTAGTAATTGGTAGTTCTTGAAATTCACCTGTGCCTTCCTTGTATTCAACTTCTATGGGATTACAGTCATAACTTATAGAACCTTTCAAGCTGGTTAAGATCCCTGCCTTATGACATGCCGCGGCAATACAACTGCCTTTAACATCGACTCCGTTTGAAGTAATTATATATTTATGTTCTACTTTCTCCAATAAGGTCTCACAATATGGTCCTTTTGTGACAATTATTAAGAATACACGTATTATTTCTTTATCGGTCTTTTTGTCATATATAAAATCTTGTATTGTATACCCTGGTGAAATATTCTTGTCCAATAAATCTCTGGAGGTATAGACTGGTGCGTCTCCTAAGTGAGGGCGGATCATGTTGATAATTTTTATTAACTCTACAATCGATGAGGCACATTGACTACGGTCAATAATCTGTCCTACAAATGAAAGTTCATTGACAAACGCAACCACTTAGATCAATTCCATTAAGTCAATATCGAGTTGATCGAAAAATCCTTTAGGCCATGAATCTATTCTCCCGTTTTCGTCCATTACGGGACTCGAAACATTGTGGTCTCTGTCAAAAGAATTAATAGCCACGTTGGAGTTTGTTATGATCCCCTTTTTAACTGCTATTCTTGACCCGTTGAGAATATGGTCGCTGTGAGTTTCTAATACAACCTGTATGCCGGCATCTGCCACGATAGCAAGAAACATGCCCAAACGAGACTGCGCCTCAGGATGTAAATGTGATTCGGGATTTTCACAGATAAGAACATCACCTGCCCTACTCATCAGTGCCGCTACGACGATAGGTAACGAATACATAATACCAAACCCTACATTTGTCGGTTTAAAAAATTCCGTATCTCTATTAACATCGCGAATTCCCACTGTGAAAACATCCGCTTCTATTATCTTATTAGTTTTAAATGCAATTCCATGAATTAAATAATTCATCCACCGTTCGGTTTGATATAAAAGTGTCATAGACTTGACTTCTTCTTCAACATAAGCTAATCTATTAACTGCAATGTTCTCTTCTCCATGCTGGTAAAGACAATGGATAGTAAATTGCCCCATACTTCCTACTGACATATCCCGTATTGGTACGTCGCTCGCTGGATAAAATAATTGTGGCCCTGTCCTCATAGCCTCTATGTATGTAAAACGCATTTTAGACAATAAATCATGTAATGATACAAACTCATTATTAAACTCTGCTTTCATGTGATATGTATACGAATTATTAACATCATATAGTAATTTCAACTTCAAAATCTTTTCGGGATGTTTACTTATACCTAAAGAAATTATAATATCGTCAGCACCTGACTCTTGACAAAATATATCCCAAGCACTTCCTATATGTATTAAAGGTCCATTGATAGAAATCACCCAGTTTTTGGGTGGTGTTATATTAGACCAATTAATAGCTCCGAAAAGACCATGGTTAGGCGGCGTTATATTAGGCCAGTTAATAGCTACGGGGGGAATAGCACCGTGGAAAAGACCTTGTTTGGGTGGTACCATGGATGGCCATAAACCACCTTTGATTTCATTTTTGGGTTTTTCCGGGGGCGTATATCCGCTTGTCTGAACAGTTTGCTTCATCAGTAGCAGCGATTGAATAACCGTTGACTTGCCGGTGTTGTTGGCGCCTGCGAGAATTGTTAAGGGGGCGAGTGGTATTGTCTCATCTAAAAAACATTTAAATCTTTCTAATCTAACATAATCAATCATTGAGTTATCGCCTCCTTTATTATCCTTTCAACTGTGCTGAAACGATAGTGTACTTTTTTCACATCACCTGTGCCCTGCGTAATTGCAGTATTGAAATCTCGATCATTAATGATAACATCGATGAATAATTCAATTAACCTTTCTTTGTGTTTTTTGAGCAGCCCAATATCGTATTCATTAAGAGAGACCGACCATGTTTCAAAAAGGGCCTTGTTTATAGGATTTCGCTTGCCATTTTTACCATACATTTTCCTAAAAGCATAATCACCGAAGACTTCTCTCGCTTTCAACATGGAATCTATAAATGCGGTTTTAAGAGATTGAATTTCCCGATCGTCCATTTTGTTAATCTGTTTCATCGCGTCACCAAGAAAGACATCGAGGTCTGGTTTTATGTAAGATTGATATTTCGTTAATTGAAAAGCGCAAAAACGAAGTACGCACTCCTCATCCACCATTCGCAACTCTGAAGTTGAACCACCCGTAGCCGCTTTGAATTCATCCGATTTCGCAAGTTCGTTGAGAAACTGTGTCGATTTACCCTGAAATAAACAGTGGCGTATTTCCTGAGAATTCAAAACCATACCGCCGGTGTTAAGCCTTTTGAAAATAGTTAATTTCGCTTCAGTCGGCGTCCCAGGCCTTATAACATAAAATGAAAGATGTGTCTCCTCCAGCCTTCGCTGCAA
>JADFXO010000336.1 GCA_015233485.1 Nitrospirota bacterium | reverse complement strand
TTTATCACGTCTTTTAATTCTACAAGGGCTTTTATGGTCGAACTGCGTACTTCATAGTCTTTGTTGGTAAGTAAGCCTTCTACATATCTTATTTCTCCCATAGAAACCAAACTATGAATTGCTGGTCTTTCAAATGGATGTTGGTTAGTTAATTCTTTTAATCGTTTAATTATTTCACTTCGCAGTTCGGTATTTGTTTCTATTGTCTCCGGTAAACATGCAACTGCCATGAATAGTCTGGAATGAATAGCATTATCTTTTTTTGAATATATTTTTTCGATAATTTTAATACCTTTAAATCCACAAAGAAATTTTATTACCTCTTTCCACTTCGACGACCACATTTCGTCTATTGCTTTATTGATACGTTCCTCGTTTTCACATATGTATTGGGCAGCGAAATATTCCTGAAATGATTGGTGTGTGAAAAAAAGACAGCGTTCATTTATATCCCCGCGTTCAATTATTTTATTGACAAGTCCAAACGTCGTAATGTCATCTACACTTATACTAAATAAGCTCTCATCGTGATGACTAATTGATACCTTTTGAATTTCAGGGTCTATTAAATTCAAAGACTTAAAGGCAACATGATTAAGTGCTGCTTTAACTTTATCAGTTTTTCCAAAGTTTTCAGCAGCAACTTCGTCATTTGGGCTGTGTTTCATTATAATATAATTTATGAAACGATCATATAACTCCGTTCTATTGGGAATATCTTTGTCCTTATTCGCTAATATGAGGGGCTTTACCATGTGTGCTAACATTGGAACGCTGATTAAATCGCTGGCATAAACAGATAACTCTTTTGCCCTCTCATAGTATCCATTAAAATATTCCTTCTGTTGAGAAACAGAAAATGACTTTAACCTGAGAAATATTATATCAGCATCGGTATCAAAAAATATTACCGAAGATGGCCTTGATGTGATAATGGTATAGCTGCCTTTAAAAACTTTGAGTATTGTTTTTACTAGTTCGCTATATCCATTTTTCTTGATTTGATCAAGGCCATCAAATAGAAATACGCACCGCCCGTTGTCATAATGATAATCGAAGTAATATTCGAGGTCTGATTTGTTAATATATTTATTGTCTTTATCATGATATGTTGAAATTAAATGGCTTCTTAAATCATCCCATGTTTTCATATCTTCAAAATCAGAGCAGGTTACGCTCACGGGTATTAAACTATTTTTTTTGATTATTTCTCCCGCCAGCCAATATAAAAATGTAGTCTTACCTGCCCCCACCGACGAACTCAGGATATAAGAATTTAATTCTTTAAATAGTTGACTCACCTCAAAAGTATCCCACTGGCGGCTGTGATCCCACTCTTTAGCTCTGCCTTCCCTTTCATTTTTATCGGGTTCTTTCTCCTTAACTATGCCGCATTCAAGTTCGAGGGGAATGATTTTATCTTGCTGCAATTTCTTATCTAATTCATTCGCAGCCTTCTCAGCAGCCATCTCATTGATTTTCCTGAATATGTCATGGTAATCTTTCAAAAATGGGCATTGATCAAACAACCCATCCAAAGGAACCATAAAGGCCTGAGTTTTTTTATAGTTATGGGATATAAGTCCGATTACTTTATCTGATTCTTTATGTATTACCGGCGAACCGCTGTACCCTACTCCGATGTTCTCCACGCTGAGACCTTTGATTAGATAACAGGCGGTGTTATCGATTCTTGCACTGCCGCTCACCGAAAAACTAGAAGGGATTCCGGTTTTTTTAAAATAATTATTCTGAGGATAACCGAAACTGTAAAGCTCTTCATTAATCTTAAACCGTCCATGTACATCCAAAGGCAGATAATTCACATCTGGCGGCAAATTCGGCACGTAAATAACCGCTATGTCGGCATCCTCTGAGCTATAACCCAAGCATATTTCGGTCTCATATTCTACATCCTGATAAATTATGTTAAGTCTATAGTTTTCTAGTACGTGAGGCTTAATAACGTGATAACACGTAAGGGCATAGCCATCGGGATGGCACATAAAGCCAGTACCGTTGACTTGATCTTCGGGGTAAAGAATTTTTATTAAGTATTTACCTATTTGTCTATCATCAATTGGCAATCTTTTATTTCCCGTCCAGGTCCCACTCCGCAGTAATTTTAATGCTGGCCTCAGATGAGGATTTAACAACGTATATATTGCCGTCAAGGCTTGTTTTAAGCCCGAACTCCGCCTTTATCCTGTTGGGAGTGCTTTCCTTTTCTATAGATTTAAAGGATTTTACTAAAATTTTACAATATGCCTTTATCGTGTCTGTGATTTTATCAAGAGGAATTACCAATTTTTTCAAAGCATCGGATACACTGACCTGCTGAGGCTTACCCGCTACACCTTCGACTCTTCCATCAGCCTCTACCCATAACTCAACACCTTCGTATTCTACTTTGATGATTTGCGCCATATCTTCCTCCTTAAATAAATTATTTGTTAGAGGAGATAAATATAACATTTTCATTCTGATTAACACAATAACCTAAATTTATTGCGCGTGGCAAACGAGAAAAATAAAGCTGAAATTGCCTATGCGGTTAGCTCCGGTAGAGGGTTTCATGGATTCCCGAATAATATGGATTGAGCAACATAGTCTTCGCCATCGTTAGCAAGGAAACCATCTAAGTTTTTCAGTTTATAACTGGTTTCAGTGAAATGAAAAAATATTAGCAGTAGGGCCTTGCAATTTTCATGGGCGGGGGCGAATATTGGCCCTATTTATGAAGGCTTAGCCGGAGTACCGAAGCAGCCAACGAGCGGCAAGCCCAAATTCAATAGACGACAAGACGGGGGATTATCCCCCTTCGTTTTTCATTCTATAATCCTAAACGGCATAGGTACAAATGTTACTATAAATATGGCAAGCGAGATTGCCGCCACCTTTTTTCTTGATGGCTCTATGGGGATTTCATTGAAAATTACCGGCGGGTGTCTTAGGCCAAGCACAACCATAAGCGCCGCCCAGAACAACCACCCATTCCAATACACTATCCCAATAAGGGCAAGACACGCTACCAACACCCTGGAAATCCACCTGTGCCTCCCTCCTGCAACCGCGTACATTATATGCCCGCCGTCAAGCTGCCCTATCGGTATCAGATTCAGCGACGTGACAAAAAAACCGAGCCCGCCGGCAAAGGCAACCGGACTTAACATCACATCATACCCCTCCGGAGGCGTGCCGACTATCAGCCTCGTAAGTAATGAAAACAACAGCGAATCCCCCAAAACCATCCCCACTTTATCATTTGATAAGCCTATCCCGGAATAAAACAGTCCCCCTGTGGCAGCTATAAGCGAAACTATAAAACCCGCAATCGGCCCGGACGCCCCTATGTCCATCAGGGCGGTGCGCGTGTGTATCGGGGATTTCATCTTAATAAACGCCCCAAACGTGCCGATAGGCGACAGCGGGGCTGGAATAAAATACGGCAGCGTGGCCATCGTGTGATGCCTTATTGACGAATAATAATGGGCCAACTCATGAACCATCAGAATCGTAAGCAGCGTTAACGCAAAGGGCAGCCCCTCGTAAAACCTCCATGGCTCACGTAAGGGATTTATATTCTTTTGCAACATTCCGGCGAGCAGTGTAGTAAATAAGGTCGCGATAAATAAAATCACATGAAGGGGCGTCAAACCCTTCGTCAGCGCGCCATAGGGCGGCGTGACATCCTGCATGTGGTGATATATAGCATCAGTATCGTCCGGGGTCTCATCTGCCATAACTAATTAATTTTAACACTAATCGTGCCGTATTGTTCAATAGCGAGGTGTTGTCTTAAAAAATTATTTCCCCTCTGAGGTCATACTCCTCGGCGTCTGTTATCTGAATAGTAACAAAATCATCTGTGGTAAAATCGTCGGGGATGTCCTCTATAAATACGCAGCCATCGATTTCGGGGGCATGGCAATATAACCGGGCGAGGGCAGTGCCGTCTTGTACCTCGTCGACTATCCCCCTGAATTTTCTCCCAATCAACGCGCGGTTTTTCTCATACGATATTGTTGCCTGCAGGAACATTATCTCTTCTACCCGTTTTAGGATGGTTTTCTTAGTGACTTTCTTAGACATCCCAAAGGCCGCAGTGCCAGGTTCGTCCGAATAGGCAAATACGCCGAGCCTGTCAAATCTTACCGCCTCGATAAACGACAATAACGACTTAAAATCCCTGGCGGTCTCGCCGGGAAATCCCGCCATCAGCGTAGTTCTCAAACACACACCCGGCAGTTGCGACCTTATTCTGTCAAATAATTCGATATAATAGCCGCGCGACCCCGCCCGCCCCATCGCCCTTAATATGCCGTCTTCGGAGTGTTGAATGGGAATATCAAGATATTTCAATACCTTGTCGTGCCGTTTAATACAATCAATGAGTGCGTCGCTGACCGATGTGGGATATAAGTCCGATTACTTTATCTGATTCTTTATGTATTACCGGCGAACCGCTGTACCCTACTCCGATGTTCTCCACGCTGAGACCTTTGATTAGATAACAGGCGGTGTTATCGATTCTTGCAC
>JADFXO010000335.1 GCA_015233485.1 Nitrospirota bacterium | reverse complement strand
TTTATGCCGTTAATCATGTGGAATAGCAGCCTTAGTGTACAGATTGAGGAATTTGACGATCATCACAAGAAAATCGTAAAACTCCTCAATAGCCTTTTTGACGCTGTAGCAGCAAGAAAGGGCAACAGCACAATAGAGCCGGTAGTAGGAGAGTTGATAGATTATACGAGATACCATTTTGCCGCCGAAGAGAAGTTGATGGACAAATGTTCGTATCCGTGGGTCGCCGCACATAAACACGAGCATGACGAGCTGACAAGGAAGGTTCTGGATTTTCAAAAACAATTCAAAGAAGGCAAGGCTATGGTCGACCTGCATCTGTTGAATTTCCTGAAGGAATGGCTGACTAAACATATCATGGTAACCGACAAGAAATACTCCCCGTTTCTTAAAGAAAAAGGCATACACTAAAATTAATACATTGAGGGCGCTGCCCTCAAACTCCCGCAAGGAGGGTAACCCTCCTTGACCTGTACTTTTAATGGCCTGCGTCAAAGCACGGCCTGATCCCTGCTTTCGCTGGAATCAGGCCTTGTGTTTGCCGCTTTACTTCTTTTTGATCGTTGCACCGCTTTCTTCGACAGTCTCTAACATGCACTGGGGCATATTTCTCGCGAAGGTGGTCATCAGGACAAACCCCTTCTGGACTTCAGGGTCCTTTAAGGCCGAGAATATGCTCTTTAAGCCCGGCTTAAGGGGTTTCTCTATAAGTTGCTGCATTGTACGAACCGCGCACTTTTCCATACCTTTTATCATATATTCCGTCTCTTTTGAAAATGCGGTCTTCAGTGTAAAGTCAAGGTCCCCACTCTTGTCAAAAACAGCCAAAAAGTCCAGCAGTTTGATAAAAATCGGGATGTTGTCTCCGGTTTTTTGCAGCAAGTCCAGCGTTTCGTCTTTCTCGTAGGCATATCTAAGGGTATTTATAGCCGGCGTGAGTTCCTTCATCACCTTATCCGAGGCAGGGAAGACATCCTCGGCAAACCCCTTGAAGACCTTCATGACTTTTAATAACTCCACAAAGGTCGGGATGTTATCGCCGATACTCTTTAGGAGCTGAAGGGTCTCATCCCTCTCGAATCTTATCCTTAGGTCGTTTAAGGTCTCGTTTATCTCCTTCATCGCCTTCTCTAAGCCCGGCATGACGTCACCGGCGAAATTCTCGAGGATCTTATATTTCCCGTACAGCTCGTCTATCTGCATAGCCATCTGCTCGCTCGCTGAGGCGGCCGTGCCATTTGTCGGTGTTGTTTTCTTTGCCATCTCTCACTCCTCAAAAATGTTTTTCATAGGTTAAACTAACGTGTCAGGTTAAACTAACCCGTTCAACATGAGATTCCAGTAAAGCGGCCTGAGCATGTAGACTTTGAGGACCCAATTGGCATAACTTTCAATCGCTGGCGAAATGGCCTCGGTATAATTAAAGTGGGCAAACATGACACGTTTATTTCTTGTCAGCATAGGACAGATGATCTCGCCGTCATACGCGGCCTTCGTAGGAATGCCCGTTATATCTGCCCCGAGGCGCGCTACCAGCACCTTCGCTTGCTTCCTTATGCCTGAGGCCGTCTTCGAAGTAGGGAAGTCCGTCGCGTCGCCTATGCCATAGATGTTTTTGTATTTCTTGCTCACCATCAGGTGTTTGTCGCACGTTACCCATCCCGCGGCGTCGCCTACGCCTTCGGAGTTCTCTATTACCGCCTCACCGCCGTGGGGAGGGGTTATAGTAAGCGAGTCAAACCTTACTTCTTTTTTCCCGAAATCCTTTAAAACGCCCTTTGAGGAATCCACCTCAGAGGGGTTAAAGTTCGCCATAGTCTCAATTCCCCTCGACGCAAATATAGAATTCAGCTTCGACGCATACGGCTCTCTGCTGAATACTGCCGGCATCGGTGTCGTAAATATAAACTTGAACTTATTCCTTATGCCCTTTCGCCTCATCATATCCTCGGCCAGCATGATGACCTTCATCGGAGCGGCCGGGCACTTTATGGGCATCGAACACACGGAGACGACAACCGTGCCGCCGTCAAGATCTTTCAGCGCGTCGCGAAGTTTAATCGCCCCCTCAAGTTTGTAGAAGTTAAATACGTTAGACCCCTTGTCAAGGGCATCTTTCAGACCCTCAGGGTCTTCGTCGAAAATCAGTTTGGCGCCCGTTGCTATGACGAGATAATCATACGATAAGTCCCCGCTTTTGACCGTGGATACCTTGTTATTTACGGCGTCAATCTTTGTGGCCTCGTCGTGTATGAGCTTGATTCCATCAAAGAACAGGTCCTTTACCGGCCTCATAAGATTTACCGGGTCCTCCAGGTCGAATACTACCAGCGTGAAGGCCGGTTGGTAAAAATGCTTTTCGCTTCTTTCAATGACCGTAATCTCAACTTCATCCGGAGTAAATGCGTTTCTCATGCGATTGGAAAACATCACTCCCCCACTCCCGCCTCCAATTACTACGATACGTTTCATTTCGTCTACCTCGCTTTTAGTTATTTAGAGGGTATGTAATATACCAGCTGCCTCATCCCGCCAAAACTGGCGGCGGCACAATATAATTATTAACCACAGTGGCCGTCTACGCCTGTCAGGCTCGTCTTATTTAAATCAAACACAGGCATGAATGTCAAGTAAAATTATTTCGGTGTGTCAAGCCAAAGTAAATTTAGGTCAAAATGGATAACCCTACCACACTACCACCAGCGCCATAAGGCAATTAAGGCTGTTATTAAAAACACAAATACGAGATTCATGTACGCGAATATATAAAAAACCCTCTCGTGCAGCGGTTTGACAGCGATGGTATCTGTTTTGACGGCCAGTTTTCCAACGAGCGGCATGGCAGTGACTCTATCTTCGCCGTGGGGGGCCAATTTTAAGGCGTCTGTGAGGTCGCCCCCTGCAAGATGTTTATTCATGTGCCTGCCGCCTTTCCAGAGTTTACTTCGCGAAACGTCGTATATGTTGTTCTTATATACGATGCACGCGGCAGGGCTGGTTTCCGAACCGTCAAGGCGCGAAACCTCTTCGATGTCCATCTCCGGCTTGATGGCCTGGGGGCTGGGAGATTTTCTCTGCCTGAGCCTTGGGCCGATTACAAAAGTAACAACGGCTGCCGTTGCCACCATAACAACAAAGAGGAATATCTTTATAGCCAGCAAGAGTCCAAACCTGCTCTGGTAAAATGCCCTGAAAGACGAAATCTTCGCTACTGTAAGCAGTGTACCCGTTATGGCAAGGACTGTTATGGAAATCCATCCGAGGGCTAATTCCCCGTGTGGAAGCCCCTTGGCGGCATATGCGGGTTTTAGCAAGAGGTGGACGTATATAATAGTCCCAAACCATGCTATGGCGGTTATCAGGTGCAGGTATCCAACAATCAGCCGGATTACACGCAGCGGGCCTGTTGGCTGCCTGAACATGCCGTTGGTTCGCAGGTATGTTTCGCCTACCGCTGTAAGCTTCCCGCCGCCTGCCGGGTTTATATGGCAGACAGCGCATTGAAAGCCGGTTTTCTCCGCATATTCAGGGGTTGCCGACACCACCAGCGGCACAGATAAAACCAATAGAACGGCCACGCCTAAAATGGTTAGGATTAAACCGCCTGAAATGCAGCGCCGCGTCGGTTTCATTGCCGTTGGCCACATGTGTTATTGCCACTTGGTCGGGTCTTTACACTCATCTGAGTCGATTTTTTTACCTGCCTTCTGAAGATTCGATTCGAACGTATGGTAGACGCACTCGCTTATTTTACTGCCCCATTTCTCACCATCCTTTGGCGATAAGACCGCCGGCATTTCAGGGGCATACTTCGCCGCGCACAATTTTACGGCGCTCTGTGCCTCACTATCGCAGCCGGAACGGTCAAGATTGAAGCATTTTCTGAAATATTGATTTTCCGCACAGACAACGCCTGGCAACACCGCCGCCATCTGCTCTATCCAGCTCTCTTTTGAGGGCGCATTATCGGCCTCCGCGGGTGACAATATGGGTGACAATAATATAGATGCAAGTAATATAGATGCAAGTAATATAGATATAGACGCAGATGACAATTCAGGCAGAACCATCGCTGCCGGGGACTTTCTCATTAATACCTCCGTTTTTATGAGGATTATAATATTAATGGCAGGGCAATGTAATTGACACTCCCCATGGCTAAAGCACAGGTGATTCTTAGACAACGCATAGCCCAACGGCTTACGTTAGCGTCTAAACGGACTGCCCGTCCGCAACGTTTAGTTTCTTTCTCTGTTGGCAATAGTTTTACATGGCAGCCAATCTCTCTGCCAAAACCACATACTATTGAGATGTCAAAGAACCGCACAGGGAACGCTAACGGCACTTTCAGCCTGAAAGCTGTTTTACCTGTCGTATTAGCGCAACTATTATAGCATAGGAGACAGAAAAATGCAAAAACTTAACGACATGCCCAGCAATTCTCAATGAACGATCTGAGAGCGTGAGTTTGGTGTAATATTTGTCATGGGAAGCAGGCATAGGATCAATTTTGCAAAAAATTGGCTTAAATATTACTTTAGGCTGACTGAAATATGTTT
>JADFXO010000334.1 GCA_015233485.1 Nitrospirota bacterium | reverse complement strand
TGACTGGACTGACAACTCTTCTTATGGTAATGTAAAGAAGTTATATGTAAAGGAGGAGCGTACGCAGAGAGATGTGCTGACTAACATCTGCGGCACGCAGCCAGGAGGATTAAATCCTGTAATAACGGGCGATTTTAACAGCGAAAGTCCTGTATCGAATTTATGTGATAATAATACCTCAACACTTTGGGCTTTCGCAGGGCAGCCAGCAACGTTAGAATTTAGTTTTGGCTCGCCTCAGGGTGTTCAGGGCTATTTATTGCAATTTCGCTCAGACCAGCCAAATAATCAACCAACTGATTGGATTTTTTCAGGTTCTAATGATAATTTAACATGGGTAGCGCTTGATAATCAAACGGGTCAATCATGGTCTCTGGGACAATCAAAAACGTTTGGTCTGAATCAGGGAGTAAAAGGTGCATATCAATATTATCGTTTGAATATAACAGGGTCTGCCCCTGCCCTGATCGGCTCCTGTTTAGCTGAAATACAGATATTGGCTCCTCCTGTAAAAAAAGTTGTAGATATTAACGGAAAACTAATCCCTTTAGATAATCTAAGTGCAGGTGAAATGCAGACATTGGTTCCTTCACACCTTATAAATGATATTAACGTAATACTGATCTCCATTGACACGCTAAGAGCAGATGCGTTGGGTTGTTATGGTTACAATAAAGCGACAAGTCCATTTATTGATAATCTCTCAAAGAGCAGTATTCTTTTCAAGTATGCGTTTACTCCTATCCCATGGACATTGTCGGCTCACACCTCAATGTTAACCGGTGTTTTGGCCTCGGAACACGGTATAGGATATCATTCCTATAGAATACCACAACCACCTAAAGTTAAAAATACTACGATATCTGATGTATTACATAAATATGGTATTCACACTACCGCTTTCGTTAATCCTTCTCATGTGAACAAGGGATGGGGTATGGATAAAGGTTTCGACGATTGGACAGAATCTTTTCAATATGACAAAAATAATGTACTGGAGGCTCAACTTAATCTGCCGAGAGACTTTATAATACGCAGAGACATTAATGAATGGCTTACTGAAAGTCCTAACTCCAAAGCTCCATTCTTTATGTTTGTTCATTTTTGGTCACCGCATGGCCCTTATCAACCATTGAAAAGCTATGTTACTGCTCTTATGAAAGAAAGCAAAGATTATAACTTTCCATTTGATAATGATAGTATAGATTATAGTGAGGTATGTGAACGCTCTTGTAAATCGGAACTGAATATTTACACGTCTCTGTATGGTTTAGAAAAGTTGAGAACATTATATGATGCGGAAATAAGATATGTTGACGACCAGATAAAGGCTATCGTTGATAGATTAAATGAACTTTCACTAATTGAAAAAACAGTAATCATAATAACCGCCGACCATGGAGAGGCCTTTGGAGAACATAATAGTTTTGGTCATGGGAGAACAAGCTATAATGAAAGTGCGCGTGTTCCCTTACTTATTTATTTACCTTCGGAAATAAAAAAACTAAAAAACACTTTATCTGTGAGCCATCCTGTCAGTACCGTGTCGCTGCCAGCAACAATACTTTACCTGTTTGGTATAGAAAATGAAGGCTTCTTTGCTAAAAATTTATTTAACAGTGTCACAAATGACGCATCCATCATTATAGAGAACAGAATAGATACGGCAGGGATAATGTATACAAAAAATGGTTTTTTTATGACTAAAGCATTAATCAAAAATAACTACAAATATATATATAACTGGGGTGATGGTTATGAAGAAATGTTTGATTACATAAATGATCCCAAGGAGGTTAAAGATCTGATTACGTCTGATTATAAAAAGGTTAGTAATGTTTTAAAAAGTTTTAGGCAGTTTCTTGATAAACAGATATTGGCTTCAGAAAACTCATGGATACTCAGGTGGAATCTTGGTAAACATCGTATAAAATTTATGCAAATATCATCCCCGACCGGAATGCCAGACTTCTTTTTTATTACAAAAAGAGGGGCCATGGCAAGGAATGATTGTAACGATGTAAAACAATCTGATGATGGGAAAACTCTTTTTGTAACATTCTGCGGCAACGATGATTTACTCTCTGCTTTAACATTTAGAACCATAAACAATGATTCACCTATTAAAGTCACTATTAGTGATATGCCTGATAAAATTAAGCTTGGTGATAAAGTTGTATCTACTAATGGTAAAAAAGTGATCACCTTAAATCCTGCAGACCTGTCTGTAAATACGACGTTCCAGCCTAAAACTGAATACTTACATATATATCACGTAGGGCAAGGTCACTGATGCGGAGAATTTTGCTGACTGCCAAGATTGTATCTATGTGTCTCTTTATCTGGAGTCTGATATTTTGCTCCGATTATGCTTCTGCATCTGACATCGCTCTAAATGGCGTAATGTCTTGTAATAATTGTACGTATGAAAATAAAGATAATATTTTGTCAATCCACTACAAAGGCGATATCGAGGCCTCGGATAATTTTAGAAAGCTGCAGGCCTTGGGTTATGTAACTGCCAACAGCGGAAGTTACGATGCTGTGATGAAGATCCATTTTAATCCTGTTGCAAAGAAGGATGAATTACTATTTCACATTACTGTTAACTCATTACAAATCGACAAGAATACGTCAAGATACCTCTCTTTTGCCCTTATCATGCAAAATGACATGGAGTTATCGACCGAGCAAATATCGGACAGCCAGATTGAACAAATTATTGGCGGCAATAAGGAGCTTTCTTTTAAACTATCCACAAAAGGTTTTGGAGCAGATACTTTAGTTATGCGATTTTTTGGGATTACTATATGCAAATCTTAAGATTGACTGTTGATTAACCGATATATAGATTAAGGAGGATACAAGTATGAGATTTTTGTATGTGACAGCCGTAATGAATGTATTTTTAGTATCGCTGATTTTACCTCAGCTCGGATATGCCTACATAGACCCGGGAACAGGGGCATCTTTTTTCTCACTCTTTGGAACGATACTTGCTTTAGCTTCAACAGGTGTCGCGGGTGCTGGTGCTTTTATCGCGCGGCATTACCTGAAGGCAAAAAATGCGGTAAAGAAAATGCGGTAAAAACATCCTGATGGAGGGTAATGCTACGAAAGAATTGGAAGGGGATAGCCAAAATTGTAGTGTCTCGCGTAGACGGTTCCTGCAATTGAGTGCCGCTGTGTTGGTGTCGTTGCATGGAAATGGCGGGGATGCCAGTGCGGAAATCCCCGTTTCTAAAGAGAGCAAGGCTGAAAAGAGCAAGGCAGAAACAAAGATGAAAAGGTTTATTTATTTAGGTATTGACGGGTTAGACCCCGCGCTTATGACTCTGTATATGGATAAGGGGCATTTGCCAAATTTCAAGCGCCTTGCCCACACGGGCAGCTTTGCCCCACTGGGAACTACCAATCCTCCTCAAAGTCCGGTCGCGTGGACTACTGCGGCGACGGGGAAGAATCCGGGGAAGCATGGAGTCTTTGACTTCATTGAGAGGGACCCGGAAAATTACGGTCTCGATCTCTCGCTAAATGAGGAGAAATCCTCGCTTCTCTCAGGTTCAAGCTATGAAAGGCCATTCAGCGAAGCCACATTTTGGGAAATAACGGCCAAAAACAATATCCCTACCACGGTGATAAGATGGCCGCTTACCTTCCCGGCGGAGGCCAAAGGAGACTATGAATTATTGGCCGGGCTTGGTGTGCCGGACATAAACGGCCTTTTGGGCAAATACACCTACTACTATACCGGACAGATGGAAGCGCTCCAGGACAAAAGCGGCCGATGCGTCAAGCTCGACCGCCAGGGGCACATAGACACAACCTTACAGGCCGCAAAGGGGGCTATGGGGGATCCTCTCTCTGTGCCTCTTTCTATTGACGCCGCCTCGGATGGCGTTACACTGAACATCACCCTTCAGAATAACCAATGGACAGGACGGCAAGGACAGTGGAGCCCCTGGCTTCCGGTAAAATTCAGAGGGGGGCTTTTCAAAACCATTTCGGCTATATGCCAGATTTACATAGTATCTACCGTCCCGGAGCTGGGTGTTTATGTCACCTCCGTGCAATTTGACCCCAAGGACCCCCTGTTTCCAATTTCCACGTCAAACAGTTGGAGTAAGGAGATTACCGATATCGTGGGTTCTTATTTTTCCACGCTGGGTATGCCTGAAGATACCAAGGCCATGATGGAACATGTGCTTCCCCCTGAGGCGTTCCTTCAACAGTGCTACTTTTCACTTGAGTGGCAAAAGAAACTCCTTCAGGCGAAATTGGAACACTTCAAAAGCGGCCTTATAGCCATAGTCTTTGACACTACCGACAGGATATCGCACATGTTCTGGAAAGACACAGACGGCGGTAAGGCCTTGGGCAAAAAAAATCCCATCCTGGATGTTTATATTTATATGGATGAGGTTTTAGGCTATGTAATGGAAAAATTCAAAGACGATACCACCATACTGCTCAGCTCCGACCACGGTTTTGCGCACTACAACCACGACTTCAATATGAACAATTTTCTGGTTGAGAAAGGTTATATGACGTTAAAGACCA
>JADFXO010000333.1 GCA_015233485.1 Nitrospirota bacterium | reverse complement strand
TTCCGTTACCGACTTGCCGCTTTCACGCGCTTTTTCCGCCGCATTCTGCGCAATTTTCTCCGTCTGCATGGCGTTATCGGAATTTTGTTTTATGTTAGCCGTCATCTGTTCCATCGAAGAGGACGACTCTTCGGCAGCCGAGGCCTGTTCAGTCGCTCCCTGTGAAAGCTGTTGAGAGCTTGAGCTTAATTCCGTGCTGCCAGAAGCCACATTACCAGCAGCCGCTGTCACATTGCTAACAATATCGGTTAATTTTGCTATCATCGTCGACAGCGCTCGCATCAACTCGTCCTCACCTGAACGTTCCTTTGCCTTTACGATCAAATTGCCGCCAGCTATCTGTTGGGCTATCTCGGTGATGTTTCTCTCTGCCTCTATCATCAGATTCAGGTTGCCTTTGATTACATTGAAATCGCCGTTGTATGTATCCGTAATCGTGGGAGGGATTATCCCCTTGCTTATCTTATCTACATAGCCGGCTGCCACGTTCAGAGGCCCGATTACGGCATCCAACGTCTTATTAACGCCGTCCACTATCTTGCGATAGTCCCCTTCGTGCTTTGCGGCGTCCGCGCGTGTTGCCAGCTTGCCCTCTACCGCGGCCTTGGCCAGCATGTCGGCGTCTGAAACCAGCGCCTGCAGGTTCTTTATCACCGCGTTGATACTTTGAGCCATAACGTCCTTTTCCGACTTTTGCTTTACACTTGCCGTAAGGTCGCCCTTGGCTATCCTCGATGCCGCAAGGGCATTTTCTTTGATATTTTCTATAACCACTTTGACTGCATTGGTCAACTGCCCTATTTCGTCCTTTGTCTTTGCCTCAATGTCAACATTTACATCACCGGTGGCAAGCTTATTAGCGACATCGGTTATTTCTTTTACCGGCCTGCTTATAATCCTTGCGATGAAAACCCCTAACCCAAGGGCAATCAAAGCACCAAAAGCGGTAACGGCTATTATTGATTTGGTAGCGGCTTTGCCAAGCGCGGTATATTCGTCCGACATTTTCTGTGCCACCTTAACCTTTAGCCCGGCAAATTTGTCGAGAGCCTCTCGTACTTCTCCTGCCACAGCCCTTGCTTCGCCACTTTGTAATTTCCGTGCCTCATCCCGTTTACCATCAGAGACTAACTGAAGTACTTTACTGAGCACCCCATAATAAGCGTTTAGCCTTTCCGTGATTGTTTTATGAATTGCCTTTCCCTCTTCGGTTATTATGGTTTTAGAGAGACTCTCAATGTTTTTTGACACGGTTTCTTTCAATTCCTTTATGCTGTTAATGTCTTTTACCTCTTCTTCTTTTGTAATGTCGGGGGCGGTAAGGTAACCAGCGTCGATTCGTATTCTTTGAAAGGCAACGGAAGCAACTCCTACCTCGGCAAGAGGGTCCACCGATTTATCAATAAGCGTGCTGTATAAATCATCGATTTTAACCAGATTTATCACACCATACACACCTACCGCGGCAGTGATTAGGGCCATAGCCATAAAAGCAACTGTGAGCTTCCCTGTTATTTTCATGTTGTAATACCAGTTCATGACAGCCTCCTCTGTGTTACATTGTCAGCAATTTACAATAACCTCAAAGAAGTTATCATTATTATTATTCCCGCACGGAATCACTCGCATGTCGCATTCCCCATTGCCATGTTGAGATTTTCGGCAGCGCTCCTTTCAATGCCCTCGACCAGTGTTACCAGTCTGTTTACATCCAAAATCAGGGCAACCGAGCCGTCTCCCAAAATAGTTGCCCCGGAAAGTGTCTCAATATTTTTATATATGCCGCCAAGATTTTTAATCACAGTCTGATGCTCGCCAATCACCTGATCGACTAGCACCCCCACCCTGCGGCCGCTTACCTCGCAGATTATTATTTGTTGATTAACCGGCGACGAGCCGTTTATGAAGAAATGTTCCCTTAAAGAGATATAAGGTATTATCTGCCCGCGCACGATAGAAAGCGCCCTGCCGTGGCTTTTATCAACATCGTCCTTATTTATTGCGATACACTCCAAAACCGACGTAAGAGGAACCACATAAGAGCCTAAGCCTACCTTTACAAGGAGTCCGTCAATTATGGCAAGCGTAAGGTGAAGTTTTACGGTTATCGTCGTCCCGGCCCCTTTTACGCTGTCTATGCCGATAGAGCCTCTCAGCGATTCTATCCCACGTCTGACTACGTCCATGCCGACACCTCTGCCGGAGACGCTGGTTACCTCCTTTGCGGTTGAAAACCCGGGGGCGAATATAAACGAAAATAACTCGTTGTCCGAAAGCTCCGCAGCGGCGGAAATCAAACCTCTCTCTATAGCCTTGTGTTTTATAGCCTCGGTATCCAGCCCCTTGCCGTCGTCCTTTATTCGTATCAGCACGTGTGAGCCTGAGTGTATTGCCGACAATGTGATCGTCCCTTTGGGCGGTTTACCGGCTTTCACACGTTGCTCGGGGGTTTCCACCCCGTGGTCTATGCTGTTTCTTATAATATGAACAAGGGGGTCATTAAGCTTTTCTATAACGGTTTTATCCAGTTCCGTTTGAGCGCCCTCGGTTACTAAATTGATATCCTTTTTTAGTTCCTTTGATAAATCCCGCACCAGACGTTTAAATTTATCAAAAGTTGTGCCTATGGGAAGCATTCTGATGTTCAACGTGTTGTCCCTGAGTTCGCACGTCAGCCTTTCAACCTCTTCGGCAACATTTAACAATTCGTAGTCTATGCGTCTTACGGCCATCTGGGTAAGATGGGCTTGCACGGTTACGAGTTCTCCAATCAGATTTACAAGGGTGTCCAATCTGTCGGCAGGCACCCGAATTGTAGCAATCTCCTCTGAGGGTGCCAGACGGCTTTTCTTTTCTTCTCTAACATGTACCTGCTCTGCGAGAGCCGCCTCAATTGTATCTGCGTTGACAACGCCTTTTTCGACAAGCAGTTCACCCAGTTTTTTGTGCAGGCCCAAGACTGAATCGAGATCATACTGGGTCAAATCGCCTTTTTCTAATAGTATTTCACCAAGTCTTTTGTACTGGTCACCTTCGGACAACTCACCGCTTACGTCTATTACCTCGATTTTTACTTCAGATGATTCGTCTTCAAACGCGAATACGTCTTTTATTGCTTCGATTTCCTTTTCAGTTGTAACTATAATATCCCAGTAGGTATAACAGGCATCAGGGTCATACTCATCTAAAAACTTGATAGCGTCCGTGTGGGCAACTATCGAAGATCTGCCGAAACCTGCCAGCTCCTCAATATTCAGCAGAGGGTTGGTTCCACGTAAAAAACAACTCGGGCACGGTCTGTATCTTATCCGGTAGGTGTAGCGTGGGGCACCAACATCTTTTATAACCTTTTCATCCGGTATGACTTTTTCCTCCGGCCTTTTTAAAGCTTCTTTAGCTGCGGCGCCACTGCCATTGCCACCATCTTTATAGCGTTCTATCAAAGCCCTGAACTCTTTTGTGATTTCATCTTTCTTTTTTTGATCTTCAGGAATTTTGCCATAGTCAACTCTTAACATACATAAGATTTCGTCTTTGGCGCAGAACGTAAGGTCTATCAATTCCGGAGTGATTTTCATTTTGCCGCTTCGAATCAAATCGTAAGCTGTCTCTATATCGTGGGTAAAGTGGGACAACTCGTCAAAGCCGAACATAGCGCCAGAGCCTTTTAGTGTGTGCATAGAACGAAACGCGCGATCTACCAACTCCATATTGTCAGGCGTCTCTTCAAGCTCCATAAGCGCATTCTCTATCAGCGTAAGGTGCTCAAGAGCCTCTTCTACAAATACTCCCTTGAACTGTTCCTCACTCATTCACAATCCTCCATCTAAACTTGACTCCATGTCCATATACAAGACTCGCAAGAATCAAAAGCACAGCCTTTATGGCGCTGAAATCCCGCTTTTACTGCCATCGTCCTGATATTTTCGGGTATTTCGCCGGCCAATGATAATTTTTTCTTCATTTTTGTGGAGTACCTGTGGGCAGAACAAATGAGCTGAAACCATGAAAGGTGAACCTCAGTAACATCAGAGATGTGTATCAATAAATCATCTGCATCTCCTAAATGGAGCAGCAACAGCTCTTTCAGAGAAGCCGCGTCCTCTATCATGATATCCCCTTTTAACGATAAGACACCTCTGTTTTGCTCCTTATTGAAGGACGATTCAAGCATTTAGAACCTCCTATCCACGCACAAAGCTGCATACGCAATTTACCTACTATGTATACGCAATTTACCTAATCTATTGTGTTACAATTAAGCGAGTCTTGTCAATATAATAATAATACAGTAGTATCTAGTTAAAATAGAGAAGGCTGTATGTAAAGACATAAACTTATAACGGCGTATTTTTTTTAACCTGATGGAAGTGGTTATTATTAAACATATATTATTTTACACCTGTATAAGCAAAGCCGCAATAAGGGTTGAACGTTAAGAATGGGGGGGTTAAAAAAATTATTGAATAGTGAGGAGAAATAACCTCACTCCGCGAAAAAAATTGTCTCCACCTGGCTTGCCTTGCCGTCATTCCGTCTTGTCCGGAATCTTTCTCTGCACATCCTCAAGGCAAA